>JAZQEQ010000072.1:0-6625 GCA_045539055.1 Oscillospiraceae bacterium
TCCCGATAGACGAAGTTGTTTCGGGCACAGACCCGAGCCTTGAGTATGTTACAGAGGTCTTGAAAAAACTTCGCGAACGTGATATACTGGACGATGCAGAGCTTAAAGCTGTAAGGCCGCAGCATATCGAGGCATTTTTCAGAAGCGGACTCGGACAGCGTATGCTCAGAAGTACGAAGATAGAACGCGAATACCCGATATTCGCCGAGGTGCCTGCACAGGATATTTACGTTCAGCAGGACGGAATGACAATAATACAGGGACGCGCGGATATGTTCTTTTACGAGGATGACGGCATCGTTCTGGTGGACTACAAGAGCGATACGAAAGAAAACCTTGAAAAGGAGCTTGAGGCATACTCCCGACAGCTTTCCATATACCGCACGATACTGCCCGTTATGACGGGAGTCAAAGTTAAGGAGATATACATCTACTCGTTCTCCTGTGATATGGCGGTAAGCGTTTAATGAGGTGATATTATCAAAAAGCATTTTATTACAAGAGCAGCTGCGCTGATACTGAGCGGCGCGGCACTCACTACCTGCGCGTTTGCGGACAGCGCGGGATTCAGAAACGAAAAGGAGCTTGTAAGCTCAGCAAGAGCGCCCTATGATAACAAATACACTAATATTCAGTGGAAGCTTGAGGCGTCCGAGAATGTGGGTGCGCCAGTTGTTTACGGCGACAGCGTGCTTATTCCGAGCGGCAGCGAGGTGCTGCGCTATTCGGAGGCTAACGGCTCGAAGATGACGAGTATAAAGCTCGGCAGCGAGGTCTGTACGGAATACTCGGGAGTTATGAGCGGCACCGTGCTCGTACAGCCGCTTGAAAACGGTATCTGCACGATAGATTTCACGGACGGCAGCATTACTGCAAGCCGCGAATTCGGCGCTATTGACAGCGATGTCGCAGTAATAGACGACATGGCGTATTTCTCCGCAAAGAGCGACAGCGGCGAAACGTTCTACTGTGTAAGCCTTGACGACGGACTTTCAACACTGTGGACATATACAGCAGACGAGGATATGACCTCTCCGACAGTTCAGGGCGACAGCGTCATCTTCGGCGCAAGAGAAAAGCTTGTTACCTGCAACTACAAGGACGGTACGGCAAACGAGATACCTCTCGGTGCCGAGATAACATCCGCGCCTTTTGCTTCGCAGTATGCGGTATTCGTCACGACAGGCGACACCTCGGTGAAGCTGCGACTCAACGATGACGGCACGATGGAGGAGGACTCGCTCATCACCTGCAAAACGGGCGAGGGCTCGTCCGCACCGCTTGCCTACAACAGCAAGCTTTACGTCACATCTTCAGAGGGTCTGCATATCCTCGACAGTATCAACATGGAGATAACACATACTATCCCCGATATAAAGAACGGCAGCGACCCGTTCATCTGCCGCGGCAACGGCACGCGCGTCTACACCGTCAGCGAATACAGCGAGGGCGGCATGGCTCTCCACAGTGTATATGACGAGGGCGAGGACAACGAGCCGATCGACACGATACTTGCGGTGCTTCAGAACTACGACGGCGGAAAGAGCGCAGTTTCCGAAAACGGAACACTGTACTTCCGCGACGGCACAGGCAGAGTGTATGCGCTGACGCTGGTGGAATACGATATATTCCAGATGGTGATAAAGCTTGTGCTGCTTGCCGCGCTTATGGTCGGAGTTTTCATCTGGATCAGGATGCTTGCAAAGCGCAAGGACCAGTCCTACCCTAAATTCTGAGGAGATATATGAAAAAGATACTTTTTATCGCGACAGGCGGCACTATCGCCTGCGCGCCTACCGAGCACGGGCTTTCGCCAAAGGCCTCGGGAAACGAGCTTCTTTCCGCGCTGCCCGAGCTTTCGGAGCTGTGCGAGATAGACGCGGTACAGCTTTTTTCGCTTGACAGCACCAATATGTCGCCGCGCGAATGGACGGAGCTTGCAGCTGTCATCCAGCGAAGCTACTGTGACTATGACGGCTTTGTGATCGCGCACGGCACAGATACCCTTGCGTACGCGGCGGCGGCGCTCTCCTGTCTTGTACAGGGCGCTGACAAGCCTGTGATTCTTACAGGCTCGCAGCTTCCGATGGGCGCAGACAGCTCCGATGCGCCGCGAAACCTTGCGGACGCGTTCTATGCTGCCTGCAGCGACTATACAGGCGTTGGCGTAGTGTTCTGCGGAAAGCTTATTGACGGCAGATGCGCGAAGAAAACTCACACACGCGCTCTCAACGCATTCAGCAGCATGGGAAAAGCTCCTGACGGCGAGATAATGGACGGCAAGGTTACGCTTTTCACCGAGCCGCAGAAAGACCGCGCCCCGATATTCTTCAACCGCATGAATACCACAGTTTCGCTAATAAAGCTCATCCCTGCACTCGACCCCGATATTCTTGATTTCGCGGCACAGAAGAGCCGCGTGCTGATAATAGAGGGCTTCGGCACAGGCGGACTTCCCGACTACGGCAACAAGGAATTTGAGCAGAAGATAGCCGAGCTCGTGCTGAGCGGTGTTATCGTCATCATGCACACTCAGGTGCACGAGGGCGGCTGCGATATGTCGCTGTACGAGGTCGGCAGGGACGCGCAGAAGAAATACCACATAATCGAAGCCAAGCGCATGACCACCGAGATGGCTGCAATGAAGGCGATGTGGGCGCTGGCTTATTCGTACAGCAGAGAGGATTTTGAGGAGCTGTTTCTGAGGGAGATATGATAAAAGCAATAATTTTTGATGCTTTCGGCACGCTTATAAGGGTCGAAAAAGGAAATTCCGCTAAAACAGTGATATCTCATATCGAAGCAAGCGGAAGCACTGTTGACAGGGACTCCTTTATCAAGGAATGGCGTGAGTATTATGCCACGCACACCGCGCCTGAATGTGATTTCATGACAGAGCGCGAGATATTCACCTCGCGAATACAGATGTTCTACGACCGATATAATGTAAAACGAAGTGCTGCTGCCGACTGCGATGCACTGCTTGAAGCTGCTTTTCACCGCAAGGCTTATAAAGATGTTATACCGCCACTGAACGAGCTTAAAAAGCGCTATAAGATACTTATCGGATCAAACACCGATAACGATATACTTGAGGCTGTGATGAAAAGCAACGGCATTTCTGCCGATGGAATATACACCTCGGAGGGTCTGCGCTGCTATAAGCCTGACCCACGGTTTTTCGAGCGTATTCTTGAAGCAAACTCGATGCTGCCGCAGGAGGTCGTCTTTGTCGGTGATAACCCAAGGGATGATATAAGCGGTCCTGAACAGCTCGGAATTAAAACGGTGCTTATCGACAGAAATGGCGGCGCAAAGGATTTCGGGCAGGACTATACCATATCTGACCTTTACGAGCTTATCAACATTTTAGCGGAGGTATAAATGAACGTTTTTGATATGATCCAAAGCCGCACAAGCTATCGCGGAGCGTACAAGCCTCAGCCTGTGCCGCGCGAGCACCTTGAAATGATAATGCAGGCAGGACTTGCTGCGCCGTCGGGCTGCAACAAGCAGACCACCTCTCTTATCGCAGTGGACGAGCCGAAGCTTCTTTCCGAGCTGCTTTCGATGATCGAGCCACCGATATGCCCCACCGCACCTGCGATTATATGCGTGCTGACACAGGAGATATTCGCCTATCGCAACAAGCGCTTCAATGTGCAGGACTACTCCGCTGCGATAGAGAATATGCTGCTTGCGACAAAAGCACTCGGCTATGAAAGCTGCTGGTACGAGGGGCACATCACTGACGATGACGACATCGGCGGAAAGCTTGCAAAGCGCCTTGGCGTGCCCGATGATCATAAGCTCGTTTGTGTGCTGCCTGTCGGTATCGCAGCTGAAAATGTAACTTCGCCAAAGAAAAAGCCCTTTAACGAAAGGGCTTGGTTCAATGGCTTTAAAACGGAGGAATAACTATGGATATCATGCTTAAAAACGGCGATGTTTCCGCCAAGATAATCTCAAAGGGCGCGGAGCTTAAGTCGATTATCGTGAACGGACGCGAGCTGATGTGGCGCGCTGACCCCAGCTTCTGGGGCAAGACCTCGCCCCTGCTGTTTCCGATGATAGGAACACTGAAAAACGGCAAGACCATCATAAACGGCGAGGAATATTCCATCACAAAGCACGGCTTTGCGCGCGATATGGAGCTTACGCCGGAGGAGATAAGCCCCACCACCGCGATGTTCAGCCTTACCCAGAACGACACTACAAAGGCAATGTTCCCGTTTGATTTTCGTTTCACCGTGCGCTATACCGTAAAGGCTGACGGGCTTACCGTTACATACAGAGTACGCAACTGCTCTGACAAGCCCATGCCGTTCTGCATCGGCGCTCACCCCGCCTTTGCCTGCGACGGTGACATGACAGACTACCGCCTCGAGTTCTCAAAGCGCGAGACCGCCGCTGTGCCGAACTACAACCTTGACACAGGTCTTCACGAGGAAAACAACCGCCGCGAGATGCCGATAAACGACAACGTACTTCAGCTCAGCCACGAGATGTTCTACAAGGACGTGTGCTACTTTGACAAGCTCGTATCGCGCTCTGTTTATCTGCTCGGCAAGGACAACAAGGGCGTTCGCGTGGACTTCCCCGACTTTACAAGCCTCGGTGTATGGCAGGCTAAGGACGCGCCGTTCCTGTGCATCGAGCCGTGGTGCGGCTCGGCTGACTTTGACGACTGCACGGGCGTTTTCGCAGAAAAGCGCGGCATCGAGATACTTCAGCCCGATACCGAAAAGGCATTCACCTATTCAATTACTGCTGTATGAGCACAGAAAAAACGGACCGTCATTCGGTCCGTTTTGTTCTATTTGAATTTCTGTGTAAAGTTGATGATAAAACCAACTGCCGCGGAAAGCACCGCACTTATAGCAAGCGGGAACCACACATTCGCAAGCGGCAGACCGCCCGAATTTTCGTGGATATTCATACCATAGAAGCTGAACACGATGGTCGGCACAGCGATGATTATCGTGAGGGTCGTCATGCGCTTCATGACGATGTTCAGATTATTTGAGATGATGCTGGCGGTGGTATCCATCGTGCTTTTGATGATGTTTGTATAGATGGTGGTCATCTCCATCGCCTGTCTAACCTCGATGATAACATCATCAAGCAGGTCCTGATCCTCCTCATACAGCTTCAGGAAGCGTCCGCGCATAAGCTTGTTGAGGATAGTTTCATTAGATTTAAGGGATGTGGAGAAGTATACCAGCGACTTTTCAAGACCGTGCAGCTGTAAGAGCCCCTTGTTCTGCATGGACTTGTGCAGTGTACCCTCAACATAATTTGACAGCTTGTCGATCTGCCTGAGGTACTGCAGGTATCTTGCCGCGATACGAAGCAGTATCGTCAGCACAAATCTTGTTTTGAAATGCGGCAGCACACCCTTTACAACGCCCTTTGTTATGTCATCGACGATGGGGTTTTCCTTGGCGCTTACGGTGATGACGTTTGTGGATGTGATAATGATGCCCATAGGCGTTGTGGAATACTGCAGCGTGCGCTCGGGATTGTTTTCGATGGTGTCTGCGACAGGATAGTCAACGACTATCAGTGTAACGCCGTCGTCAGCTTCGATTCGGGAGGGCTCCTCCTCGTCCAGTGCGGCACGGATATAGTCGCGCTCGATATGCATATCCTCCTCAAGCTCGGATATCTCTGTTTCAGTAGGATTTATGACGTATATCCAGGAGCCTGTCTCGGCTGCTTCTATCTCGCACAGACGGCCGTCAATGTTCTTGTAATGCTTTATCAATGCGTATCACTCCTTGCTTTTTTACGCAAAGAGGCACACCGCGGAGCGTTCAGGCACGACCGCAGCGGCTTCTTTTGCAATTTTTACAGACAGTCTACTTCGCGCCTGCCCGGGGTCTGCGTTCATGCTCTCACTTCCTTTTCTGCCGCAATTCATGCGGCGACATAATAATACATTGTTATTTTAGCACATTTTTCTATAAATTACAAGTGGTTTTGAGATTTTTGCAATTTTCGTATCAAAAGGAAACGGACAGAGCCGATGCCCTGTCCGTTTTACTTTTATTTAATTCACTGTCGCGCCGTCAACTGCGAGAACTGCACCCGAAATGTAGCTTGCCATATCGCTTGCAAGGAACAGGAACGCATTTGCGACCTCCTCGGGCTCGCCTACCCTGCCCATCGGGATGCCTGCAGCAACTCGCGCTACCATCTCCTCGGGGAGAGCTGCGACCATGTCTGTCCTTGTAACGCCGGGAGCCACCGCATTAACACGGATGTTGTACTTGCCAAGCTCTCGTGCAAGGCTCTGGGTCATGCCGTTTACAGCGAACTTTGACGCGGGGTAGCCTACGCCGCTCTGCTGACCGAACTTTGCTACCATGGAGCTTGTGTTTATGATGCTTCCGCCGCCGAGCTCCTTCATAAAAGGAACGACCGCCTTGCAGCCGTTGAACACAGCAGTCACATTCAGGTCCATGATGTTCTTGAAAGCATCGGGCTCATAAGCCTCGATAGGCTCACGCGCGGAGATGCCTGCGTTATTTACAAGTATATCTACCCTGCCGAACTTCGCCCTGACCTCGTCAAAGGCCGCCTCAACAGCCGCATAATCAGTAAGATCGGGATAGAGTCCCAT
>JAZQEQ010000073.1:0-1764 GCA_045539055.1 Oscillospiraceae bacterium
GAGCGGTTTTTTATGGTTGCGGGAGCAGGATTTGAACCTACGACCTTCGGGTTATGAGCCCGACGAGCTACCGAGCTGCTCCATCCCGCGATATTTGATGTACTCAGTATTTCCCGAGTGCTTAATAATTATACCACATCGTTTTCGATTTGTCAAGCCCTAAAATAAAATTTTTCTGAAATTCTTTTTCAAAACGCACCTAAACCGCTCAGCAAAGCCAAACCGCTCCCTTTACGGGAGCGGTCCTTTTATTAAACATTATCGTTTATGTGCTTGATAAGCGCGCCGATCTGCGGCTTCGAGAACTGCGCATCAGCTCCGACAACCTCGCCCTTCTTCCTCATCTGATCGTTAATAAGCGAGGAGAACAGGAATACGGGGATGCAATTGAGCTGCGGGTCTTCCTTGATCAGCTTTGTCAGGTGATGTCCGTCCATCTGGGGCATCTCGATATCACTGATAAGACAGGAGATGTGCTCCAGCATATTGCCGCCAAGCTCCTTGTGACCGCTGATATAATCCCACGCGTCCTTACCGTTGTCAAAGTGAACAACATTCTTGTAACCAGCCTCGTTAAGCGTGTTTACGATGAGAGTATTCAGGAACGGCGAATCCTCCGCGATGACGATGTGCTTGTCATCAAGATTACCGGTAGCCTTTGTCAGACCTGTTGTATCAAGCACCGCGGTACGATTGAGATCGGATACGATCTTCTCAAAGTCAAGGATAAGAATGATGCGCTCCTTGAACTTTGCGATACCTGTCGCGATATTTGTCATACCATCGCCGGAAATTGCAGGCGGCTTCTCGATATCCTCCCACGAGATACGCTGAATGCCCTTTACGGATGTAACGTGGAAGCCGACATCCATCTGATTGAAATGACAAACGATAAGCAGATCATGCTCTACATCGTTGCTCTCTCTTTTGAGCACCTTATGTAAGTCAATAACAGAAATAACTGTGTCACGGGGGGTGAACACGCCTTCAAACTCGGGGGGCGAATCGGGCACAGGTGTAACAGGAGTATAATTCATGATCTCAGTGACCTTGGCGATATTGATACCAAAGCTCTGCTCTCCGACCATAAACTCCAGCACTTCCAGTTCGTTGGTGCCGCTCTCAAGGAGTATATTAGATTCCATAGCAAGATCTCCTTTGCATATATAGGATAATAGTGTATATAATACTAGCTATATTATACAACATACATTCGCAAAAATCAATACGTTTTGTAAAATTTGTGCTATTTATCTAAATTTTTTCGTCATATTTCAAACACATAGCCACTAGACATCTGCTCGACTGCATCCGAAAGCTCATTTTTCAGCAGTTCCATGCCGCGTTCGCCTGTGCAGTGACCCGTGATTATCCGCTTTACACCCGTATTTCTAAGCTTTTCCGCCATCTCCAGCACATAACCGTCGTCGCTGCGGAACAGATGCAGACCTCCGACAAGCGCATAAACATCCTTGCCCAGTGCCTCACGCGCCTCCTCTATAACAACATCTGCGCCGCCGTGACAGCAGCTGTTGAACACGACCAGCCCCTTTTCCGTGTCAAGCACAAGGCTCTGCTCATGCTCAAAACGATCAATATGCCACTCCTCACCGCGAAGCAGATACATATGCGCAAGCTTTCCTGCCGCTGTCATATCACGCCTGTGTCCGAGAAGCCAAGCGCCACAGAACAACTCATGCACACCTCCGCAGAACGCGATCCTGCTGCGGTTTCTTTCCAGTATTCCGCGTCTGATGCCGATGT
>JAZQEQ010000074.1:0-4340 GCA_045539055.1 Oscillospiraceae bacterium
ATAGGAATATGCGGCGAGCTTGGCGCGGATGAGGAGCTTACAGAGGCGTTCCTTGCGATGGGCGTGGACGAGCTTTCCGTTACCCCATCCGCGATACTTCCCCTGCGCGAAAAGGTGCGCTCGCTCGACCTCTCCAGAAAGGACCTGATCCTTAATGCGATAGGCGGTAGAGAACAATAAAAAACATCCCCGAGTATTCCTCGGGGATATTCTTATGAACTTATTCTTTCGGAGATGAACTGTGCTATCTCGTTTTCGGGTATTTCAAGTACGAACGCGAATTCGCGGTTTATAAGCTGCTCAGCCGAGCGCATCGCTTTCTCGTCCGCTGCGAGCATCTTCTTGCCCATTTCAATGCGCTTGTGCTTCTCGAGATACAGCGAATGCAGCAGGCTTATCACAAGGCGGTAATCGCCGCTTGAAAGCACATTTGCGACGCGCTCCTTACGGTTGGGGTCGCTCTCGCCCCAGTCGGGCATATCGCCCTTCATGCCGTCTATAAGCGACAGCACCTCCTCGCGGCTCAGCAGTCCGCGCAGCTTTGCTTCGGCGCAGTCCATCGGCACATAGTATTTGGAGCTGCCCGAGTCCACAGGTACGAGCACGCAGTATTCGCGCTTTGTAACGCCGTCAAAGCTTTTCTCCTCAAAGCCGTCGATACGGCATATCTCGCTGCTGCGATATATCACATAGCGTCCTGTTTCAAGCTGCATAATCTCCTCCGTTTTCTGCCGAAAAGCCCGTTTCTGTTATCGGGCGCATATTTGGTCATTGTATATTTATTCTAACACAAAACCGAATTTCTTTCAAAGGCAATTATACACAAGATTTGTTGCGTGATATATGGGGAAAGTGCCCAACGGCTCAGTTTTCCGCATCGAAAACATAGCCCACCGAGCGCACCGAGCGTATCAGCGCGCCATAGGCTCCTATCTTCTTTCTGATCTTATTTATATGCACAGTGAGGGTGTGGTGGTTTACGTTTGAAGTGCCCCACACGCGCGAGATAAGCTCGCCATGGTCGAACACATAGCCCTTTCGCGACATCAGCAGATGCAGAAGCTGAAGCTCCTTCATCGCCATTTTAAGCTCCTCGCCGTCGCACACTGCCTTAAGCTGTTTTATATCCACCGAAAGTCCGCCGTAGGTGTATATGTCATCGGGCGGTATCAGGTCGAGCGGACGCATTTTCCGGAGCTGCTTTGCTATCGCAAGGCGGATGTCTTCAATGCTGAGCGGACGCGTCAGAACGTCGTTTGCGCCGTCCGAAAGCAGCTCCTCCGCCGTATGCTCCGACACGCGCGAGCGCATTGCAATGACGGGGATGCTGTGACCGCCGCGAAGCTGTGATATCTGCGTGCTTATGCTGCCATCGAACTGCTCGCAGCTCAGCACTATCACGTCAGCGTTGTACGCGGCGCTTGCCGAGAACATATCAACTGTGGGAAAGGACAGCACGTCCATTCCTGCCTCAAGCAGATAGTCGGTCATAAGTCGCCGCAGCTTTGTGATATCTTCTATCAGAACTATCTTGCCGTATGCCATAGGAGCTCCTTTGAATTCAAGAAAGGTATTTTACAAACCCTATCGTCAGCCACACACCTGCAACGACCATGGGTATTCCTATCACAAGGTTCATTATCTTATTGGCGAGATTTATTCCGCCTGCTATTCCGACCGAAGACCTGCGCCTGAAATGCCTGACGATCGCGATAATGCCGCTGATGATATTGTACCCGCCCCACAGGAGTGCGATTATCCCTGCGCCAAATGCAAGTCCCATATCAGTCCTCCGTCAGACCCTTAAGCCGTACATCGGGTCAAGCTGCATCTCTGCTGTGATCGTGGCGTTCAGTATGATAAGGTATACTATCAGCGCGATCGCTGCAACGGTGATGAGAAGTCCGAATATTATCAGCAGCACATCTGTTCCGCTGCGCTCCTTGCCGCGCATATTTTTAATGCCTATGCCGGACATGACGATACCGCCAAGCCCGACTATCGCAAGTCCTGCTATGAACGACCAGAATATTATTGCTCCAAAGATATCCATACTCTTATCCTCCGAAATATTCAAAGACCGCCGCATCGTTATAATGCGGCGGTCTGATTTGATCTGAGCTTATCAGCCGAGAACTACCTCTACCTCATGCTCGCCGCCGTCAAATACGGGGATAACATTTCCGTCTACTGCCTTGCCGTCAACAGTCATGCTCTTAACGCCTGCGCAAACGTGGTCGGGGTTCTTTACTGTGATGTTGTATACAGCGCCTCTGAACAGTCTGGAAGCCTTGAAGCCGTCCCAAGCTGCGGGGATGGAGGGGCTGATCTCGAGACCGTTGTACTGGGGCTTAACGCCGAGGATGTACTGGGATACAGCAACGAAGTTCCAGGCTGCTGTACCTGTCAGCCACGAGTTCTTAGCCTCGCCGTGACGAGCTGCATCCTTACCTGCGATCATCTGAGCGTATACATAAGGCTCTGTTCTGTGCAGATCGGACTTCTCCTCGCGGAATGCGGGAGCGATCTTGCTGTAGTACTCATAAGCCTTGTCGCCGTGACCTACGAAAGCCTCAGCGCAGATGATCCATGCGTTGTTGTGGCAGAATACGCCTGCGTTCTCCTTGTAACCGCCGGGGTATGTGGAGATCTCGCCGTACTCTACCTTGTATGTTGTGAATGCGGGGTTGTTGAGTACCATACCGTGATCGGAGTTGAGGTACTTGTCAATGCTCTCGAGAGTCTTGATGTCGTAGCCCTTGTCCTTGCCGAGGCCTGCGAGAACGCACCAGCCCTGAGGCTCGATGAAGATCTTGCCCTCTTCGCACTCGTTGGAGCCGACCTTGTTGCCGTTGTGATCGTAAGCTCTGAGGAACCACTCGCCGTCGTAACCGTACTTAACGGTAAGCTCTCTCATCTTCTCGATCTCAGCCTCAGCCTTCTTAGCCTCTTCCTCGTCACCCTTCAGACGGCACATAGCAGCGTACTCGGGAGCGATGAAGCAGAACATACCTGCGATCATTACAGACTCTGCAACCTGAGAATAGAAGGGAGGATCAGGGAAGATATCCTTGTTGTTGTATGTCTGGAAGCTCTCACCGGGCTTATCGGAGAAGCAGGAGAGGTTCAGGCAGTCATTCCAGTCAGCACGTCCGGAAAGGGGCAGACCGTGAGGACCGACCTTCTTAACAACGTGGTAGAATGCTCTCTTAACGTGGTCGAGCATTGTATCGGCAAGCTCTGCCTTGTTCTCGTAGGGAACCATCTCGTCGAGGATGGTGAGGTCGCCTGTTTCCTTGATGTAAGCGGAAACTGCGAGGATCATCCACAGCGGGTCATCGTTGAAGTTGGAGCCCAGCTCGTGGTTACCCATCTTTGTGAGGGGCTGATACTGGTGGTAAGCGCCGCCGTCCTCGAGCATTGTAGCAGCGAGGTCGATAAGTCTTTCACGCGCTCTCTCGGGGATCTGGTGAACGAAGCCAAGCAGATCCTGGTTGGAATCGCGGAAGCCCATGCCTCTGCCGATACCGCTCTCGAAGTAGGAAGCGGAACGGGACATATTGAATGTAACCATGCACTGGTACTGATTCCAGATGTTTACCATTCTGTTGAGCTTCTCGTCGGGAGAATCAACGCTGTACTGTGTAAGCAGCTTATCCCAGTAGTTCTTCAGGCTCTCGAACAGCTTGTCAGCCTTCTCGGGAGTATCGCACATAGCGATCATCTCGTTAGCCTTTGTCTTGTTGATAACATTTGCGAGGGGCTTTGTGTTGCCGTGGCCATCTACTGTGTAGCTAGCCTTGATGCCGTCGTAGTTGCCGCTCTTGTCGAACTTCTGGTCAGCGGGCATCTCAACATAACCGAGGCAGAATACAAGCTCCTTTGTCTCGCCTGCGTTAAGTTCGAGCTCTATGTAGTGGGAAGCGATGGGGCTCCAGCCGTCTGCAACGGAGTTCTTGGGAGCGCCTGCTGTAACTACGTCGGGTCTGTCAAAGCCGTTGTACAGACCGAGGAAGCTCTCTCTGTCGGTATCGGAGCCCTGAATGGGAGCGTTTACTGTGTAGAATGCGAAGTGGTCGCGGCGCTCCTTGTACTCTGTCTTGTGGAAGATAGTGGAGCCGAGGATCTCTACCTCGCCTGTGTTGAAGTTTCTCTGGAAGTTTGTTGTATCGTCGTTAGCGTCCCACAGACACCACTCAAGGAAGCTGAACAGCTTGAGGCTCTTCTTCTCGCTGCCCTCGTTTGTGATGGTTACCTTCTGGATCTCACCGTTGAAATCCTGAGGAACGAAGAACTTTACAGTAGCCTTAACGAAGTCGGAGGCCAAGGCGGGCTTAGGA
>JAZQEQ010000075.1:0-13094 GCA_045539055.1 Oscillospiraceae bacterium
GCCGCAACGTTCAGACCAACGTGCTTCATAGCTGTAAAGGAACGCGCACCTGCAATGGAAGCGCCGACAGCAGTTTCGCAGGCTACCTTTTCATTGGGAGCCCATTCTGTGTGCATAACGTCCTCGGGGTATGTGGACGCAAATTCTGTGATCTCGGTACTGGGCGTACCGGGGTAGCTGGATACGACTGTTACGCCTGCTTCATATAAGCCGCGGGCAACAGCCTGATTGCCAAGCATAAGTTTAGACATAGTTAAAAACCTCCGTAACGTGTTCTCAATGGTAACACAAAAATACATTATAATTATAGCATATATTGTGGTTTTTGAAAATAGCTTTTGACTTTTTTCTGTAAAATGAACTAAAATTTTTCCCTGCTTTTATGTAAAATTACTTTAAAGCAAAAAACAGCAGCCTGAAAAGGCTGCTGTTATGAGGTATCTTTACTTCTCGATAGCCGCGAAAGCGTTGTCTACTACTTCCTTTTCGGGAGCCTTTGTGAACATACTGATGATCGGTACTTCGATAAGCGAGAGTATCATCGCGATCGCACCGCAGTTGATGGGCGAGAGGAGGTTCAGAGGGCATCCGAGAGACTTTACGGCCTCAACAAGGTCGGGGAACAGACCCATGCTGAACAGCACCATGTGAAGCAGCGAAATACCTACGCCTGTTATAAAGCTTGTAATGCAGGCAGCCTTGCTTGTTTTCTTGTTGAACAGACCAAACAGGAACGGACCAAGGAAAGCGCCTGAAAGAGCACCCCAGGAGTAGGACATCAGCGTTGTGATGGAAGCATTCTTGTTGCAGGCAATGACTACAGAAACGACAAGGAATATCGCGATAAGTATACGCATAACGAGCATTTCCTTCTTGTCGTGGAAGCCTTTTACGCGGGGCTTGATAAGGTCGTTTGTGAGCGTTGTGCTGGATGTGAGCACGAGAGAGGAGAGGGTGGAGAGCGAAGCGGAAAGCACCAATACTACCACAAGACCGATAAGGAGCTCGGGAAGCGCCTGCTGAAGCAGGTTGGGAACTCTCTCGTCCTTTGCGACGCTGCCGTCGTTGAACAGTCTTACAAAGCCGCCCATGAAGTAGGAGCCGCCTGCGACTACCAGTGCGAAGAATGTCGAGATCACCGAGCCTGTCACGATGTTTTTCTCGCTCTTGATAGCGTAGAACTTCTGCACCATCTGAGGAAGTCCCCATGTACCGAGGGATGTCAGGATAACAACGCCGAACAGGTTGATGGGGTCGGGGCCGAACACACTGTTGAGCATTCCGGTGCTGCCGTTTACTTCAAACTCGCCGAGCTGCTCGAGAGCAGATGTAAGACCGCCCTTGTTGTTTACGGTGCAGATAACTACTGCGGCAATGCCTACCAGCATAACCATGCCCTGGAAGAAGTCGTTGAAAGCGGTGGCCTTGTAGCCGCCGAAGATAACATAAACTGCGGAAAGAACTGCCATCGCTATGATAATGTATACATAGCCGTTCTCGCCGAGATCAAATGCCATGCTGAACAGTCTTGACAGACCGTTGTAAACGGATGCGGTGTAGGGAATAAGGAACACGAAAACTATCGCAGCGGCGATGGTCTTCATGCGCTTTGAACCGAAGCGGTATTCGAAGAATTCGGGCATCGTCCTTGCACCGAGGTGGTTGGACATAAGACGTGTTCTTTTTCCGAGCAGTAACCACGGGATAAGGCTTCCCAGTACGGCATTGCCCACACCTATCCATGCAGCCGCAACACCGTAGTCCCAGCCGAACTGACCAGCATAGCCGATGAAAACTACTGCGGAGAAGTATGTAGTGCCGTAGGAAAAGGCTGTCAGCCACGGACCGACGTTTCTTCCGCCAAGCATAAAGTCGTTTACGGATTTTGTTTTTCTTGATGTAATAACTGCGATCAGTACCATGATTGCGACATATATCGCAAGAATGACAAAGATCGATGTCTGTGTATCCATCTGATACACTCCTTTCACTTGTTCACTTTTTGCGCCAAAAGCTGTAAAGCTAAAAAGCTTTAAATCGCTAAAGCTTTTTCATTATAGCACAAAAAATAGTATGTGTCAAGTGTGAAACTGCTAAAAAAACAACAATTCTCTTTACAAAACAGAAATTTTGTTGTATATTATATTCAGACAATATTTTCCTGAAAGGATAAAAGTAATTATGAAAAAGATATTCGCAGTATTTACAGCTGCTGTTATGCTGCTGTCAATGGCAGGCTGTCAGAATGATACGGCTGTGTCGGAGGACAGCGCGGCAGGTACTTCGGTGTCGGATACGGCGGCATCGACTGAGGGCGATGATATCATTGTATCTCAGCCTGTTGAAAGCACAGCGCAGACTACCACATCCGCGACCGAGCCTGCTCAGACAACGGCTCCTTCGACTTCGGCGGCAGCATCATCGGTCACTACAACAGCGGCAGCCGACGAGCCTGATGCTCCAGAAGAAACAGGGATATCCGTTTCGTACACGATATCGAATACATGGCAGGAGGGCAGCATGAGCTGCACTCAGATGGAGTTTACGATCAGAAATGACAGCGGAAAGCCGCTCAGCGGCTGGAAGGTCGAGGTGGATCTCGGTCAGAACGTTGAGGTCATGCAGAACTGGAACACGGCTGTCAACACAAACGGCTCTAAGCTCACAGCGTCGAATGTTGAATATAACGGTGAGATAGCTGACGGCGCAGAAACGGGCTTCGGCTGCATAGTAAAGACCTCGTCTGAGGTAACTAAGCTATATTCAGTCACTGTAAACGGCGAGGCATCGTCGGTGACCGAGGGCAGCTCCTCGTCGGGCAGCGGCAGCGCATCGACTACCACTACCACTACTGCAACAACAGCTTCGGCGGTAAATCCGCCTGTAACGGAGGATATAGAGGTGACGGGAAAATACGGACTTGTATCGGATATCGGACAGCTCTCGGTGAAGGGTGCCGATCTCGTGGGCGCTGACGGAAAGCCTGCGCAGCTTCGCGGTGTATCAACGCACGGAATACAGTGGTTCCCGAAGTTTGCGAACAAAGAGGTGTTCAGATATCTCCGCGACGAGTGGAACATAAACACTATCCGCCTTGCAATGTATTCGGGCGAGAGTGAGGGCTACACTAGCAGCACCAAGGCAGGTATCGAGCAGACAGTGCAGAATGCCGTTGATTATTGTATCGAGCTTGATATGTATGTTATAATCGACTGGCATGTGCTTGCTGATCAGTCGCCTCAGGTGAGAAAGGCTGATGCGCTGCGTTTCTTTGAGTATATGTCGAAGAAATACGCCGCTTATCCCAATGTCGTATATGAGATCTGCAACGAGCCTAACGGCTATGCGTCGTGGTCGGGGGATGTAAAGCCCTATGCGGAGGAGGTCATCCCTGTCATAAGAAAGAACGATCCCGACAGTGTTATAATAGTGGGCACACCCACATGGTCGCAGGATATAGACAAGGCACTTTCCGACCCTCTCAGATACGATAATATAATGTACGCGCTGCATTATTACGCAACCACTCACGGCGATTGGCTCCGCAACAGATTAAAGAGCTGCTATGACAAGGGGCTTCCGATATTCGTTTCGGAGTTCGGCAACTGCGCTGCGGACGGCAACGGCTCAAACAACCTTTCCGAGGCAAGAAAATGGCTCGAGCTTCTCGACAGCCTCAACATAAGCTACATGAACTGGTCGCTGTGCGATAAGAGCGAAGCGGCTTCGCTGCTTGCTCCGGGAGCAAGCGCAACAGGCGGCTGGTCGGATAATGATCTTACTGAAAACGGTAAGTTCATGCGCGACTGGTTCAAAAACCATAATTAAAGCTGAAAGCGGCACTGCCATAACGGTCGTGTCGCTTTTTTGCTTTTTCACGCTCAAGATGTTGACATTGATAATTTTTAGGTATATAATTATTAAGGTTAGATCAAATCTTCAGATTGGATGGTGACATATTTGAAAAAGAACATTATAAAAGCCATATCTGCTGCTGTGGCAATATGCCTTGCAATGACAGGCTGCGGCGGAGATTCGGGAAAAAATCTCGGCAACAGCAGTACTGCTGATCCTTTCGGTGGTCTTATACCGGATACGACTACGAGCGGCACTCCTGCAGGCACGACCGCATCGACAGCCGAAAGCGGCGGCTCAGCAGCAACCGAGGTGTATGATTTCGGCGACAGCGGCTCTATTCTGTCCATGAAGGACGGCGAGCTTGATATCGCAAGACGTACACGAGAAGAAGAAAAGCCGATGGGCGGCGACTCGTGGACGATACTTGTCTATATGTGCGGCACTGACCTTGAGACAGATGGCGCGTGTGCTTCCGAGGACCTGTACGAGGCTTATGAGGCGGACTGCAGTGATGATGTGAATTTCGTGTTCCAGACAGGCGGTACATACGAATGGTATTACGATGACATCGACGCTACCCGAACACAGCGCTTTATCATGGAGGAGGACGACTACCGCCTTGTTGACGAGCAGCCCCTCACAAACATGGGCGACCCCGATACGCTTGCCGATTTCATCAGATGGGGCGTTAAGACATATCCCGCTGACAATATCGGACTTATCTTCTGGAATCACGGCGGCGGAAGCATAAGCGGCGTCTGCTTTGATGAAAGATACGACAACGACAGCCTTTCGCTCTCTGAGATTGACGAGGCGCTCAGCGATACTTTCGACTGCATGACAGAAAAGTTCGAGTTCATCGGCTTTGATGCCTGCCTTATGAGTACGCTCGAGACCGCAAACATCCTTGTTCCTTATGCGAACTATATGTATGCATCTCAGGAGACCGAGCCGGGCTACGGCTGGGATTACACCGCATTTCTGGACAGCCTTAACTCGAACGCTTCCAAGGGCGGCGACTTTATCGGCGAGAAGCTCTGCTACGACTATTACGAATACTGCGAGGAGTCCTGGTCCGAGGATACCGCAACTCTTTCTGTAACCGACCTTTCAAAGATCGACGCGCTTATCCGGTCTTTCAATGAAACCGCACGTCAGATGTACGAGAGCGAGGACTTTACCGCGATCGTAAAGGCTATACAGGATGCCGATAACTTCGGTGGAAACAACCGTACCGAGGGCTATACAAACATGATCGACCTCGGCGGAATGCTTGACGCGATCCAAAAATACTGCCCCAATGCAAGCGATACAGAAAGAAAGCTTGCAGAAGCTATCGCTTCCATGAAGAACGGCTATCAGCACGGCACTGCCTCGGGGCTTTCGGTTTATTTCCCGCTTTCCGTACAGGGCTCTACCGAGCTTTCCACATTAGGAACGATATGCCCCAGCTCCTATTATCTTGCTTTTGTTGATAAGGTAGCTTACGGTACGACAGGTAAGGATATCTTCTCCTATGATAACGAGGACCTTATAAGCGACTATACCGATATCTGGGACATCGACTTCGACTACGGCGACTACACCACCAACACCGATGAATTTACAGATATCGGCGAAACAAGCACTATTCCTGTTGATAACATCTATTTTGATGATGACGGCTACTACACCGTTGCTATCTCGGATTTCACAAACCTCAGCTATGCGGCGTGCAGCTTGTTCCTTGAGGATGCTGACGGCACTAGCATCTATCTGGGCTGTGATGATGAGGTGTACTACGACTGGGATAACGGTGTGATCACAGATAACTTTGACGGTACATGGGTATCGCTCCCCGACGGTCAGCCGCTTCCTATCGAGATCGTTGACCAGACCGAGGATTACAGCCTTTACACCTGCTCGATCCTGCTCAACGGCGACTACACAAACCTGCGTATCGAGTATGACTGGAACAATTCCTGCTGGAACATCATCGGCGCATGGGACGGTATCGACGCTGATACAGGTATGGCATCCCGTGATGTCATCAAGATCGAGGACGGCGACGTTATCCAGCCCGTATATTACTATATCGACTATTACACTACCGATTATTTTGCAGGCGACAAGTACACCGTAAACGGAGCGATAGACCTTACCTATCAGATGCTGCCCGCAACCGACTACACATACAGCATCACGCTGTACGATATCTACGGTAACTGGTACTTCACTCCAGAGGTAACATTCACTGTCGAGGAAGACGGCAGCCTTACATTCTATCCTGACGAGCTTGACGGCGGCTATTACGATGACGGCGGTTATGACGATGGATACGACGGTGGTTATACAGATTATGAGTATGTTAGCTGCTCCGAATGTGGCGGAACAGGCTGCGACTGGTGCGGATATTACGGCTATCTCCTGAGCTATCCCTGCGAGGATTGCTACGGAAGCGGCTGTACCGAGTGCGACTGGTACGGCAATTTCCTTGCAATAGCGTGCGAGTACTGCTACGGCGAGGGCTGTGATTACTGCTATATGTATTATTGATATAACAAACAGGAAAGACCTCCCGCATGGGAGGTCTTTTGTTGACAACAAAGCGCGATTGTGCTAATATAAACATCAGAAAACTGAACAAGAGGTATGTCATGAAGCTTACAAAACCGTATTTCTATGATGATTTTGTTTGTATAGCGTCGCGCTGTACGGACAATTGCTGTATAGGCTGGGAGATAGATATAGACGAGCGCTCGCTGGCGCGCTACAAAAGTGCTGAGGGTGAGTTCGCAAAGCGCCTTTGCTCGGCTATCCATAAGGGCGAGGGCGGAGTTCATACCTTTGCTTTCGGCGAGGGTGAGCGCTGCGCGCTGCTGCGAGAGGACGGCCTGTGCGAGCTTATATTAAACATGGGCGAAAGCAGCCTGTGCGATATCTGCGCGCTGCACCCGAGGTTTTTCGGCTGGTATAACGGACTTAAGGAGGCTGGTCTCGGGCTTTGCTGCGAGGAGGTCTGTCGCCTGATGTTTGCGGATAAAGAGCCGCTTAGCTTTGTTTCGGGGGAGATCGATGAGGAGGCAGAGGAGACCTGCTCGGAGGAGCTTCTGCAGCTTCTTTTGTCGGCGCGCGAGGAGCTTTACTCTCTGCTTCAGGACAGGAGCGCGCCGCTTCGCGACAGGCTTTATTCTGCTGCCGACTACACGCGCAGACTTCAGGATGTTCTTGACAACGGCGGAGAGCTGCTGCGTCCCGAGCTTGTATCCGCGCCTGAAACTGTCGCGGATGCATTGAACTCACTGTTCTCGTTGTATGAGCAGATGGAGAGTATCAGCGCCGAGTGGGACGAGCGTCTGATGCGGCTGCGCGAACGCTGCGCTGATATATCCGAGGCTCTGCCGCGCTTTTGCAGTCAGTTCAGCGGTGAATTCTGGCGATATGAGCACATCGCAGTGTATTTCTGCTACCGCTATTTTGTGAACGGCGTGTTCGAGGGCGAGGTGCTCAGCCGCATCGGTCTGATGAATGCGGCGGTGCTGTCGGTGCTTATGCTGGATTGTCTTACATGGCTTGAAAAGGGCGAGCTCTGCGAGTGGGACAGGATACTTAATTTAAAGCTGTACTCAAAACAAGTCGAATATTCCGAGGATAATCTCGCGCTGATGTATGACGCAGTGTGGGATAACGCGTTGCTGTCGCCCGAAAGCCTTGCTGCGGCATTTCCCGTGCAGATCTGAGCTGCTTATGAGAGCTGCCCCCCCCCTGTGCAATGGGTTGGGTGGCGCGACTGGACATCAAACAGCCCGAGGCTATCCTCGGGCTGAAATTATTTAATTTCGATATAGTGGGGGATGATATCCTGATAGCAGCCGTCCTTCCTGCGAAAGCCATTCGGAATGACTCCGAGCTGCGTAAATCCAAGCTTTTGGTAAAGCTTCAGTGCGGCTTCGTTTGTCGCTACAACGGCATTGAACTGGAGTATGCTGAATGAGAGCTTCCCGCACATTTCAAGGCAGTGAGTCACGAGTGCTTCGCCGATGTGCTGACCGCGGCAGTCGCTTTTAACGCCGTAGCTTGCGTTGGCAATGTGACCGCATCGACCAACGTTGTTCGGGTGCAGTATATAAAGCCCCACGATATCGCCGTGCTCGTTCTCCGCTACACCGCAGAAGCTCTGCGAGCCGAAAAAAGCCGCCGCCTCGTCAAGACCGAGCGTGTCTTCCTGCGGAAAAGCCTCGCCCTTTTCAACGATCTCGTTCCATATATCCATCATTCCCCTGAGGTCTGAGGGGAGGTATCCTCTTACTTTAACCATAACTTTCGCTCCTTTTGAAATATGCTTCAAGTATACCACGAACCACATTAAAAGTCAATTTGACTTTTGGGCGATGGTGTGTTATACTGAAAACAGCTTAAACCAATTACTGGCGTAATTGCGCTGTTTTCAGTGAACGGCGGGTGGACAGCTGACGCTGTCTGTGCCTTGCGGCACCAAACGCTGCGCGTTTGCACTCCTTGTATACTGAAAACAGCTTAAACCAATTACTGGCGTAATTGCGCTGTTTTCAGTGAACGGCGGGGTGGACGGCTGGCGCCGTCTGTGCCTTGCGGTACCAAACGCTGCGCGTTTGGCTTTATGGTAGATTTTTTGCAACCAAATATTGCTCAGGACCGTTTTAATAATAGATGGCAAAATAACAGGAGGTGCTCTACATGAAAAGATGTTTTTCATGTCTGGCTTCAGCTCTGGCTGCTTTGATGATGATTTGCTGCATGGTATTACCGCAGGGCGCGCTGCTTCAGACCAAAGCGTCGGCGGCTTATTCGGTGCTTGATATCGTTTCACCGAAAAAGCTTATCGGCAATTATACGATAGATAAAAACGAGATGATCTATATCAGAGACGGTGGTACCTTTACGGTAAACGAGGGTGTTACCCTCACGGTCGATGGCAGGCTTAAGATAGCGGCTGGCGGAACGCTCAACGTGCGCGGCAATGTCGTTATAACAAAGCAGGCACTCGCAAGCTGCAGCGGACGCATAAAGATATTGGATGGCGGCTCGGTGGAGCTTGACGGCAGGCTCTGGGTAAATGCAACGGGCGTTGCTTCGGGCAACGGCGTTATCAGAGTCAGGAACGACTTCAGCGACATCGTCTGCAAGGGTACAGTAACCGCAAAGATAGACGCTCCCGATCCGATCGTGAAGGATGGAGTTACTTATGTCGGCGGAGTGCTTATTGTGAATAAGAAGTATTCGCTTCCTGCAAGCTACGGAAACGGAATCACACCTGCCGCGTATACGGCTTATGTACGCATGAAGCAGGCCTCGGGCTATGACAATATGTCGATAATTTCGGGCTTCCGCTCCTATGCGAAGCAGGAGTCTACGTTCAACTACTGGGTGAGCATAGACGGCTATGACAGAGCGACCACATATTCTGCAAAACCGGGTCAGTCCGAGCATCAGACAGGTCTTGCGATGGATATAACCTCGCTCAATCAGTCCTACGGAAATACATCTGAGGGAAAATGGCTTGCTGAACATTGTCATGAATATGGCTTCATAATCCGTTATCCCAAGGGTAAGACTGATATCACCGGCTATATTTACGAGCCGTGGCACGTTCGCTATCTCGGAACAAGTACCGCAAAGCTTGTGCACGACAGCGGACTTACGCTTGAGGAGTTTCTCGGCGTTGCGTAAGTATATGCTGTTGCGTTTTTCCTTTTTCTGCGTATAAAATGGCAGAAACCGATACGGGAGGAAATGATATGATAAAGCTGGATTATAAAGACTACCGCTATGGCAACGCTTTTGCATACGAAGTGTTTTCTGCGATACTTGGCAAGAGAGTTACTGCTGAGAATATGACATACAGTGATATAAACAGGGCTGTGGGCTGCATTTCTGTGGGCGACAAGGCACTTAGCGATATGGAAGAGGTAAATCCCTACGACCTTGAGAGTACAGTTAATGTCGTTGCGCGTCTTTTTGCAAAAAATGCAATGGGCGAGGGTGAGATAGTTACTGCCGCTACCTTTGGGACAAATGCTGCTGCTTATGCGGGCGAAAAGGGTACTGTTGACTATGCGATGGCTGAGCAGTTCAGTGAGAATACACATGGTGATGCTGTGCCATTCTATGACGGTATCATCGTAAATTATAGTGGTATGGAGCCTGAAAGGGTAGAAGAGCCCAAGCCGCTGAATGCATTTAAGCGTTTTATAAACAGCATTTTTCCGAGTGCTTTTGCAAAGGATAAAAAAAGGATCGAAGACGAGCAGGCAAGGTATGCTGATTACAACAAGAGAATGAAGCATTATTACGAGATAGAAGATAAAAGCTCTGTATATGCGCAGAAGACATCTGATCGTGTATGGGCTCGGAATACCCGAAGAATGTCGGAGCTGAACACAAACTCCGTCGGTACGCTGACCGAAGCTGAGATCGCCAACGACAAAATAGTGGAAAACATGAGAGCGGCAAAGTCTGCATCCAAGGAGAGCATAAGCTTTGCTATGCTCAATGGAGCAAGAGAGGAAAAGCTTACTGAGAGGTATGACCTGTCTGATTCGAAGGGCCTTGAGGGTTCCTATGAAGCCGATGCGGAATCAGAATATGATGATTTTTCACTGTAAAAGCTTGAATAATAATAAAAAGTTAAGAAAATTAAAAAAACTACTTGATTTTATTATAAAATAGTGTTATAATACAAATGATAGATTAGGCTAAAGACTGGGGCTCCGCTCCGGTCTTTAAGTTTTAATTGGGAGTTTTGCTCCCGAAAACAGATCGAAAGGAGTCATGCAATGGCTTTGGCAAAGGGCTTCAGCTCTATTGAGGCTGCTGCAGAGGCAGCGGTCCGCCCGATAGTTGAATCGCACGGCTATCAGCTTTGGGACGTGTGGTTCGTGAAAGAGGGCGCAAAATGGTACCTGCGCATATTCATCGACAAGCCGGAGGGAATATCCCTTGACGATTGCGAGAGTATTGACGGGCTTATCAACGAGGAGATCGACAAGCAGGAGTTTATCGACAAGATAGACTATCTTGAGATCGGCTCGGCAGGACTTGAAAGACCTGTCAGAAGGATAGGACAGCTTGAAATGTCGCTCGGTAAAAAGGTAAAGGTAAAGACCTACAAGCTTATCGAGGGCGCACCGTCCAAAGCGTTCAGCGCGGTGCTGGATGGATTTGACGGAGAAAAGATCATGTTAAACGGAGATTTCGGGGTGCTGGCTCTTACGGCAGCCGATATCTCAGGAATAAATTACGACGATTTTGATGATAACGATATTTAACAATGGAGGATCAAAGGAAAATGGCTAAGAAAAAGGTAGCACCCAAGGAAAATGAGATCGGCGAGTTTTTTAACGCTCTGGCAGACCTTGCGACAGAAAAGGGCATAGACCCCGATGTTTTTGTCGGCAAGATCAAGCTTGCGATCGAAAAGAGCTTAAAGACAAATCTCCATATCGAGGATAAGGAGAGCGACGCTGTACAGGTCAATATCGATCTGGAAAAGCAGATATTCGATGTAAGCATACTTAAGGAAGTTATCGAGGTTGTTGACAGCCTTTACGAGCCCGAGATCGAGATCGTGCTCGAGGAGGCGAGAAAGATCGATCCTACACTTCAGGTAGGCGATATGGTACGCTGTCCTATCGATACACATGAGTTCAAGAGAATTGCTGCAAAGAACGCAAAGGACCTCATCAAGCAGGGCTTCCGTGATGTCGAGCGTCAGCAGCTGTCCGAGATGTGGGGCATGTACGAGAACGAGGCTGTATCCGCGCTCGTTACCCGTGTAGAGCCCAAGACAGGCCACGCAACTATCGAGATCAACAAGAACGAAACACTGCTGATGAGAAACGATCAGATCCCCGGCGAGATACTCACAGAGGGTCAGGTCGTAAAGGTATACATCACAGGTGTTTCAAGAGAATACAAGGAGGGCGCAAAGAAGCAGTCCCTCAGAATTACAAGAACAGACAAGGGCCTTATCAAGCGCCTGTTCGAGCTTGAGTGTCCCGAGATCTATGACGGCATCGTTGAGATCAAGTCCATCAGCCGTGCACCCGGCTCCCGTTCTAAGATCGCTGTTATCAGCAACGATCCCAACGTTGACGCTGTCGGCACCTGCATCGGTCCTCAGAAGAGTCGTATCACAGCGGTTACAAACGAGATCAAGGGCGAGAAGATCGACGTTGTTCTTTACAGCGAGGATCCCGAGGAGTTCATCAAGCAGGCGCTCAAGCCCGCTGAGGTAACACAGGTAGTTATCAATGATCCCTCTGTTCGTGCATGCAAGGCTATCGTTCCCGATAATCAGCTTTCGCTCGCTATCGGCAACAAGGGTCAGAACGCATGGCTGGCTGCAAAGCTCACAGGCTACAAGATCGACATCAAGGCTGAGAGCAAGGTAACACCCGAGGATCTGGAGGTCATCGAGCTTCCCGAGATCGAGGAAGAGCCCGAGGCTGCACAGACCGAGGAATAATACAGAGATCAGGAGAGAAGATTATGCAGGAAAAGCACATACCGCTACGCAAATGCCTTGGCTGCGGCGAGATGATAGGCAAGAAAGGCGCTGTCAGGATAGTGCGCAGCAAGGAGGGCGAGATATCGCTCGACCCGACAGGCAAGAAGTCAGGACGCGGCGCTTATGTCTGCCGTGATGCAGAGTGCTTTGCGCAGGTGCGTAAAGCGAGAAAGCTGGATCGTTCACTTAAATGTGCTGTTCCTGATGAGATATACGATATTATCGAAAAGGAGCTGAGTTCGGATCAATAAGGCATTATCAACGATATGCCTGTGCCGCCGTGCGGGAAAGCTTGTGATAGGCTTTGATGCAGTGGTGCAGGAGCTTCAGTCGCCAAAGACCAAGGCGGCGGGAATAATTCTTGCGGCGGATATCTCGCCCAAGACTGATAAGGAGATCCGTTTCAACGCGGAGAAATACGGCTGCGAGGTAGTTTCGGCGGAGTTCACTATGGACAACGCAAACGAGGCGCTTGGCAAGAGAGTCGGAATATTTCTCGTGCTTGACAAAGGACTTTACAGCTCTATCAAAAGTAACATAATTTAATCATGACTGACAAACCGAATGGAGGATTTTACATTGGCAACAACCAGTAATAAATATCGTGTTCAGGACATTGCAAAGGATATGGGAGTAGACCGCAGCGAGATCATCGAGCTGCTTGACAAGACCTTCGGCGGCACAGCCAAGAAGGCGCAGACCGCTCTTT
>JAZQEQ010000076.1:0-9296 GCA_045539055.1 Oscillospiraceae bacterium
ACAAGGATCCTGATGGAGTTTATATCAGTTACAGTTATCCTAGGTGTTGAGTTCATATATTTTCCCCTTATTATGTATTTATATTTTAGCGTTGTCTATAAGTGCTGATAAAAGTGCGATATTAAGTGCTGATTCAACACATGGAACAGCTCTGTGTACTACACACGGATCATGTCTGCCCTTGATAACAAGTTCTTCGTTTGTGAGTGTTTTAAAATCAACGCTCTGCTGAGGACGAGCTATTGAAGGTGTTGGTTTGAATGCAGTTCTGAAGACTATTGGCATTCCTGAGCTGATGCCGCCAAGTATTCCGCCATGATTGTTTGTGAGGGTCACGACCTTTCCGTCCTGGATGGAAAAGGCATCGTTGTTTTCGCTGCCAAAGAGCTCGGTACAGCCAAATCCGTTGCCGAATTCAATACCCTTTACAGCGGGGATAGAGAAAACAAGTTTTGATATGATGTTTTCAAGTCCGTCCATCATGGGTGAGCCGATTCCCGCAGGAAAGCCCACAGCCGCACATTCTACAATACCGCCGACACTGTCGAGGTTCTCTCTTGCTGTGTTGATAACTTCGCGCATTTCTGCTTCAGCTTCGTCAGAAATAGTAGGGAAGCTGCGATTTTTGACAGCCTCAAGCAGGGCGGAGGAAACATTAATCGGATCGAAGTTTTCGTCTTTTACATTCTTTATGGATACGATGTGAGCACCTGTTGTGATGCCTCTGTGCTCAAGTATCTGAGCACATACAGCGCCAGCAAAAACAAGCGGAGCTGTTATTCTGCCCGAAAAATGCCCGCCTCCGCGAGGGTCGTTGGCACCGTTATAGCGCAGATATCCTGTATAATCCGCATGAGCAGGTCTGGCAATATGAGAGATATTGTTGTAATCTCCCGAGTGCTGATCGCTGTTCATTATAACTGCGCAAAGAGGAGTTCCTGTTGTTTTACCGTTGTAAAGACCGGAAAGTATCTCGGGGATATCCTTTTCGTTTCGCATCGTGCTTGTTCCGTCTTTGCGTGGCGCTCTGCGCGCCATGAAGGCAGCTATTTTGTCAAGATCGATCTCTTCGCCTGCAGGCAGATTGTCAAGCACAACACCAATGCCCTTGCCGTGGGATTCCCCGAAAATAGAAACGCTTATTCCACCGTTAAATAATGACGACATCGTATTCACCTCCGAGCGAGCGGAAATCCTCAAAGAACGTGGGATAGGACTTCGCTACACATTCAGCTTCGGTTATAGTAAGTGTATCGGTGCAACGCTGCGAAGCAATTGCGAGTGACATTGCTATCCTGTGGTCGTTGAAACTGCTGCATACGCCGCCTGTAAGCTCCTTGACGCCAACTATCTCAAGCTCGTCATTGACGATGGTAACATTTGCGCCAAGCGAATTGAGAACGGTTGAGATGGATTCAAGACGGTCGCTTTCTTTTATGCGAAGTCTTTTACAACCTCTGATATAGGACGTGCCGTCAGCAAAAGTTGCCAGCACAGTCAGTATAGGAACGAGATCGGGAATATCTGTTGCATCAACATCAAATCTCGAATAATTATCGCCTATTTTTATCATGTTGTCGATTATATTGAATATTTCGCGATCGCCCTGAACGCTGTTGGGATTGAGTCCTGTAAGCTCAAGAGTGCTTCCTATCTGATTTGCGACAGCAAAAAAAGCAGCCTGAGAGCAATCGCCCTCAATCTTATAGTTGCAAGCTTTATATTCCTGGATGCCTTTAACTGTATAGTTGCCATTAAATTCAAGCGTTTCAACGCCGAAATCCTTCATGCACTGAAGTGTTATATCAGCGTAAGGCTTTGATTGCAGAGGAGAGGTCATTACGATGCTGCTGCTGCCCTCGATAAGAGGCATAGCAAAAAGCAGACCTGTGATGAACTGAGAAGAAATGTCACCCGGAACGGAAAAAGTGCCGCTGGTGAGTTTACCTTTAATATGGTATGGCATTTTCTCGGAAATAAATTCAACACCATGCTTCTGAAATTCGTCAATGTAAGGGGTGATAGGTCTTGTAGGAAGCTTTCCGCATCCCGTAAATATAGCTTCAACGCCAAGTGCAGCAGCGACAGGTATCAGAAAACGCAGTGTAGAGCCGGATTCGCGGCAGTTTATCTCTGCTTTTTCGGGAGGATTTTCTATACCCTTTACATAGGTAATACCGTTTTCTGTGCGTATTTCAGCACCAAGTGCGGTGAGCGCATCACAAGTTGCGTCAATATCCTCACAGCCGAGAATGTCTGTCAGCTGAGATTCTCCCTTTGAAAGAGCCGCACATATAAGTGCGCGATGGGATATACTTTTGGATGGTGGTATCTTTATTTCGCCCGAAAGGGTCTTGGGTGTGATCTGTATATTCATGTTATCTCCTTATCATATACCCAGAAAATCCGAGTATTCGTCAAGCGTCATCTTGACGACTGAGCTTTCTCCGATATCAGAGCATATTATTATATCAATACCATCGGAGTTTCTCTTTTTATCTCCGAGTGAGTTTTTATAAAGAGTGTTCATATCAATATTTGTGGAGCAGGGGAGAGCGCACTTTTTGAGAAGCTCATCAAGCTTGCTGCTGATACCGATTGCGCACATTCCTTTTGATTCGGCAATTCTCGTAAATGTGCTCATTCCGATAGCCACGCCGCAACCGTGTGATATGCCACTAAAATCGTAAAATTTCTCTATTGCGTGCCCGAGTGTATGGCCGAAATTGAGGAGCGCGCGTTCGCCGCGGTCGAATTCATCGTTAGCTACAACATCAGCTTTTATAGAAACGCAGCGCTTTATTATATCTGTCATGTTAGATCTTATGTTACTATTATAAAGGATATCGAAAAGTTCCTTAGATCTTATCATGCCGTACTTGACAACTTCGCCCATGCCATCGGCAAAGAATTCGGGCGTGAGAGTGTCAAGCGTATCGATATCACATATTACAAGGCTGGGCTGATGGAAAGCACCGACCAGATTTTTACCGCCTGCGATGTCAACGGCGGTTTTTCCGCCTACGGAACTATCGACCTGTGAAAGTACGGTTGTAGGGATCTGTACGAATTCAATTCCCCTCATATATGTCGCAGCAGCAAAACCTGTAAGATCTCCTACTACTCCGCCGCCAAGCGCGATAAGGAAATCGGAACGGGTAAATCCATTCTCTGCGAGAAAATCATACAATTTTAACAGCGTAGCATGGGATTTTGATGCTTCTCCGTGAGGGAAAATGAATTTTACGACAGAAAATCCCGCTTTTTCAAGACTTCTGACAGTCATTTCGCCATAGTATCTGTCGACGTTATCATCTGTAACAATTGCGCAGCGTTTTGATCTCATAACATCGGAAATCAGTTTGCCGCTTTGTGCCAGCAGATCTCTTCCTATAAGTATATCATATTTTTTGCTGGCATTAACTCTGATGGTTTCCATATATTTATTCCTTTCTGTCTGGTCATAAATACACATATACAGTTTAATTTTAATTCATTTTGTTTTAAATGTCAATATAAAATAAGTTCTTTTGTACAATTACACAATAGTTTTTGCGATTTAACGTTATAAATCGCTAAATTTTTTATTAAATCTACTTTACAGTGGTCATTATTAGTGATATAATAGTATTGTTAAATCCATCGTATCAGGAGGCATATTATGGGAATGACGATGACACAAAAGATCCTTGCTAAACATGCAGGGCTTGATCATGTTACCGAGGGACAGCTTATTAAAGCGAAACTGGATATGGTGCTTGGTAATGATATTACCAGCCCTGTTGCTATAAATGAATTTGAAAAGATAGGCTTTGACAGCATTTTTGATAGATCTAAGATCTCTCTTGTTATGGATCATTTTACTCCGAACAAGGATATCAAGGCTGCCAAACAGTGCCAGCAGTGCCGTAACTTTGCTGACAAATACGATATTATCAACTATTTTGATGTTGGTAATGTTGGAATTGAGCACGCTTTGCTGCCTGAAAAGGGTCTTGTCGTGCCATCTGACTGTGTAATCGGTGCAGACAGCCATACTTGTACATACGGTGCATTAGGAGCTTTTTCGACGGGTGTTGGCTCGACCGATATGGCTGCCGGAATGGCAACGGGCGAGGCATGGTTCAAAGTGCCTTCTGCAATTAAATTCAATCTTACAGGTAAGCTTAATAAGTGGGTTTCCGGCAAGGATGTAATTTTGCATATCATCGGCATGATCGGTGTTGACGGAGCTTTGTATCAGTCCATGGAGTTTACAGGCGACGGGCTCAAAAATCTTTCTATGGATGACAGACTTTGCATGGCTAATATGGCGATCGAAGCAGGGGCTAAGAATGGCATCTTTGAAGTTGATCAGATCACTCTCGATTACGTCAAGGGAAGAACAGATCGTGACTTTGAGATATTCAAAGCTGACGCTGATGCACATTATAACAGGGTCATCGATATAGATCTGTCGACTATCCGTCCTACTGTTGCTTTCCCGCATCTTCCTGAGAACACAAAGACGATCGATGAAGCTGAGAAGCTTAATATAAAGATAGATCAGGTAATTATAGGTTCCTGCACTAACGGTCGTTATTCAGACCTTGAGGCTGCTGCTTTCGTTGTTAAGGGAAAGAAAGTGGCAAAGGGTGTGCGTGCAATCGTAATTCCTGCTACACAGCAGATCTATCTTGATGCTTTGCGTAACGGTCTTCTGGAGATCTTTATTGAAGCGGGAATGGCTGTATCTACACCTACTTGTGGACCTTGTCTTGGAGGTCATATGGGCATACTAGCGCCTAATGAAAGGGCAGTTGCTACTACAAACAGAAACTTTGTAGGCAGAATGGGCGATACGACATCCGAGGTCTATCTCGCGAGCCCTGCTATTGCTGCTGCGAGTGCAATCAGCGGCTATATATCTGATGTTAAGGAATGATGAGGGGGAGAGAATAATGAATGCCCATGGAATAGTGCATAAATATGGCGATAATGTTGATACTGACGTAATTATCCCTGCCAGATATCTCAATACAGCAGATCATAAGGAGCTTGCTTCACACTGCATGGAAGATATCGACAAGGATTTTGTCAACAAAGTAAAAGAGGGCGATATCATAGTAGCTAATATGAATTTTGGCTGCGGCAGTTCGCGAGAGCACGCTCCTATCGCCATTAAAGCGAGCGGCATCAGCTGCGTTATTGCGTCTACTTTTGCACGTATTTTTTATCGAAACGCAATAAATATAGGTTTGCCAATACTCGAATGCGACGAGGCAGCAAAGAATATAGAGAATGGTGATGAGGTCGATATAAACTTTGATACAGGAATTATAACAAATCTCACCAAGGGTCAATCCTATCAGGCTCAGCCGTTTCCTGATTTCATAAAAGAGATCATAAATAAGGGCGGCTTATTAAATTCAATAAAGGGGTAAGATGTGATACTGAACATTAAGCCTGCATCTAAAATGCAGGTTGGTGAAATTACCGATCTTATGAACAGCTGTACCGCTCAGACCTATAGTGAGGAAAGTATCTCGCAGATCATGCACAGCGCTTTACTTGCAGCCACTGTTGTATGTGATAAGGCCACAAGAGGCTTTTGTGTCTGCGAGGCTTCACCGATACCTGACGGGTGCGAGATCACTGCATTGTACATTGACGATGGATATCGCAGCATTGGACTGGGAAGAAAGCTGTTGTCTTTTGTGCTGCGTGAAATGCGTGCTAAGCATATAAGAACAGCGTTCCTTTGGCTCGATGAAAAAAATATCAGAGCAGCTGATTTCTTCAAAAAGATAGGGTTTGAATCTGATGGGAAGCAAAGACATAATATCGGCATTGACAATTGCTATGAGATGAGATATCGCATCGATATCTGATCTTTTCTGAGAGGTTTACTTATATGATTAAAAATATTGCTGTTATTAAGGGCGATGGCATAGGACCTGAGATAGTTGCCGAAGCAATGAAGGTGCTTGATCATGTTTCTGTAAGATTTGGTCATATTTTCAACTACGAACAGCTTCTTATGGGTGGTTGTTCAATTGATGCTAACGGCGTACCGCTGACCGAAGAAACAATTGAGCGCTGCAAAGCTGCTGACGCTGTACTTATGGGCTCGATCGGCGGCAATACTTCAACCTCGCCATGGTATAAGCTGCCCTCGAATTTGAGACCAGAAGCAGGACTTCTAGCATTAAGAAAAGCGCTTGGTCTGTTTGCAAATCTCAGACCCTGTGTTCTTTTCCCACAGCTTAGCAGTGCTTGCCCTCTTAAAGAGGAGATAAGCGCAAAGGGCTTCGATATGCTTATTATGCGCGAGCTTACAGGTGGACTTTATTTTGGCGAGCGCAGAACAGAGGCGATCGATGGTGTTATGACCGCCGTTGATACATTGAAATACGATGAAAACGAGATACGACGTATTGCTGTGAAGGCATTTGATGTAGCAATGCAGCGCAGCAAGAAGGTGACCAGTGTCGATAAGGCTAATGTCCTCGATTCATCGCGCCTTTGGAGAAAGGTCGTTGAAGACGTAGCAAAGGATTATCCTGAGGTAACTTACGAGCATATGCTGGTGGACAACTGTGCAATGCAGCTTGTCAAGGATCCGTCGCAGTTCGATGTAATGGTTACTGAGAATATGTTCGGTGATATCCTGTCGGATGAAGCCTCCATGATAACAGGCTCTATCGGAATGCTTCCATCTGCCAGCATGAATGAAACAAAGTTCGGTCTGTATGAGCCCAGCGGTGGCTCTGCTCCTGACATAGCAGGGCAGAATAAGGCAAATCCTATCGCGACTATACTATCCGCGGCTATGATGCTGAGGTATTCATTTGGCATGAATGAGGAAGCAGATGCTGTTGAAGCGGCTGTCAACAAGGTGCTTGACGCGGGATACAGAACAGGCGATATCATGTCTGAGGGTATGGAGCTTGTTAGTTGTACTAAGATGGGTGACCTTATCGCAGCTAATGTATAATAGTAAATAAGCACACCGTAAACGTTTGCAATTTGCGGTGTGCTGTTTATTTTAATAAAAATGCTTTATTTTGATGAAATTTAAAAAAATTACTTGCAATTAGTCTGATTTTAGGTTATAATAAATCTAGCTATTTCAAAAACCTTGTTTTACATATTTTATTTAGCGTTTTTCGTGTCATTTGTCTGGCTTTAGCTGTACATTTATGGCATGGTATAGTAAAATCATGTGAGAACCTGTGGTTTTTGTGCTGTTATAATTTCGTGTTTTCGAAAGGAGTACCTGTATGTACAACGATTTAATGGATTCTATCGGCTTCCTCGGTCAGTATGATAAGGAAGTTGCCGACGCAATGGGTCTGGAGCTGGCTCGTCAGAAGAGAAACCTTGAGCTTATCGCAAGTGAGAACATTGTATCTCCAGCTGTTATGGCTGCTATGGGCAGCGTGCTCACAAACAAGTATGCCGAGGGTTATCCCGGTAAGAGATACTACGGCGGCTGTGAGGACGTTGATATAGTTGAAACTATCGCTATCGAGCGTGCCAAGGAGCTTTTCGGTGCTAAGTATGCAAATGTTCAGGCACATTCCGGTGCACAGGCAAATACAGCTGTTTATGTTGCTCTGCTTCAGCCCGGCGACACTGTAATGGGTATGAGCCTTGCTCACGGCGGTCATCTTACACATGGTTCTCCTGTAAATATTTCGGGTAAGATCTACAATTTCGTTCCTTACGGCACTAATGACGATGGATTCATTGACTATGAGGAGCTTTACAAGCAGGCTAACAAGTGCAAGCCCAAGCTCATCGTAGCTGGCGCTTCTGCATATCCCAGAGCTATTGATTTCGCTAAGCTCTCCTCTATCGCAAGAGCAGTAGGCGCATATCTCATGGTGGATATGGCTCATATCGCAGGTCTTGTAGCTGCCGGTGTACACGAGAGCCCTGTTCCTTATGCCGATATCGTAACAACAACTACACATAAGACACTTCGTGGTCCTCGTGGCGGTCTTATCCTCACAAATAACGAGTATCTCGCAAAGAAGATCGACTCTGCTATTTTCCCCGGTACACAGGGTGGTCCTCTGATGCACGTTATCGCAGGCAAGGCTGTTTGCTTCGGTGAGGCCCTCAAGCCTGAGTTCAAGGCTTATGGTGCACAGATCGTAAAGAATGCTAAGGTTCTTGCTGATACTCTGCTTGAAAAGGGCTTCAATCTTGTTTCCGGCGGTACTGATAACCACCTTATGCTGGTTGATCTGCGTCCCTTTGGTATCACAGGTAAGGATCTGCAGAACAACTGTGACGAGTGCTATATCACACTCAACAAGAACGCTATCCCTAACGATCCCCAGAAGCCTGCGCTTACATCGGGTGTAAGAATCGGTACTCCCGCAGTTACAACAAGAGGTCTTGTAGAGGATGACATGAAGGTTATCGGTGAGTGTATCTACCTTATTGCAAAGGATTTCGAGGGCAATAAGGAAAAGGTTCGCGGTATGGTTACCGAGATCTGCAATAAGTATCCCCTGTATTGATAATAACTGCTTTCCCGCCGCGGTAGCGGCGGGGAATACCTGTTTTTAAAGAACAAATATATAAAGGAAGTTTAGAGATGACAAATATTAAAAACACAGAAGTGCTTTATAATCACTATAAATCAGTAGCGCCGCTCGGACTTATTTCCATGAACGGCACACAGGAGCTCGGTGCAAAGATAAACAGCTATCTTGAAAGATGGGCTGACAGAAACGGTCAGGAGCACGATGATTTCATGATCGAGTGTGAGTGCCCAAGATTCCAGTCGGGTGATGCTAAGGGTCTTATCAAGAATACTGTTCGCGGTAAGGATCTGTTTATTCTTGTTGATGTAGGAAACTACAACTGTAAGTACAAGCTGTTTGGTCAGGAAAACTCCATGAGCCCTGATGATCATTACATGGATCTGATGCGTATCATTCAGGCTGCAAGTGGTAAGCCTCACCGTATCAATGTTATCATGCCTCTGCTCTATGGCGGAAGACAGCACAGAAGAAGCTATCGTGAGTCCCTCGACTGTGCAGTAGCACTTCAGGAGCTCCAGAGAATGGGTGTTTCTAACGTTATTACCGTTGACGCTCATGATCCTAGAGTCTGCAACGCAGTTCCTCTCATGGGCTTTGATAATATCATGCCTTCTTATCAGGTGCTTAAGTCTATGCTTAAGTCTTTCCCTGATATTGCTGTAGATAAGGATCATTTCATGGTTGTCAGCCCCGACGAAGGCGCTATGAACAGAAATATGTTCTAAGTCGGATCGTAGCCATGTCGTTCTGTGAGCC
>JAZQEQ010000077.1:0-15005 GCA_045539055.1 Oscillospiraceae bacterium
TTCACCATTATTATCTAATGCAAATTTGGGCTTATCAGATATTTCTCCCCAGATAATTTTTTGCTTAGAAAAATCGTCCCAATAACTTATGCTATCTTGTGTTTCATACCATTTGTTATTGGTTTTTTTGCGGGCTTTAATCGTATCGCCGTTGATTTTATATTCTTTGCCAGTCTGTTCCATTCGCTCCATTCCAAACGAAAGTAAATGTTCCTTAATTGCAGGATAATCGTCGATATCATAATTCCTGCTAGGGAATGTAGCAATAATATACAGATCCGCAAAATCAAAGCCGTAGCGTTTGATATCTCTGCCTCTCAAAATCGGTCGAATAATTTCGGCACTTTTCGGATCGGCGGCGATAAGCTCGTCTTTTTTGGCCCCATCAATTATGAAAGCATCGTTAAATCCAGTTTTGATTCCATAATTAATGCTAATGTCCCAGTCTTTCAGAGGAGTACCAATAGATTCAATCTTCCTCTTAATAGACTGCTCGACAGGGGAAAGGATGACCCAGCTGCCGGAATTGTCAAAACGATTGCTGACAGTATGCTGTCGAACATAATCGCTCGTTATTAATAAACATTTTTGAAGGAGAATTTTTATGAATTACGGGTACATCAGAGTAAGTTCGGACAAGCAGACGGTAGAAAATCAACGATTTGAGATTGAAAATTTCGCTAAAAGCAATGATCTCAGGATCGACGGCTGGATTGAGGAAACTATCAGCGGCACTAAAAATTATGACAAGCGAGAATTAGGAAAATTGTTGAAGAAGGTCAAAAAGGATGATCTGATAATTTGTGCGGAGCTTTCCCGTTTGGGAAGAAACTTGTTTATGATAATGGAGATACTGAACATTTGTATGTCAAAAGAATGCAAGGTATGGACTATCAAGGATAATTATCGGCTGGGCGAGGATATCCAGAGCAAGGTGCTGGCTTTCGCATTTGGCCTGTCAGCAGAGATAGAACGAAATCTTATCAGTCAGCGCACCAAAGAAGCTCTTGCAAGAAAGCGGTCTGAGGGTATTGTCCTTGGTAGGCCTGTTGGTAGAAAATCATCTCATGTGAAGCTAACGGGAAATGAGGATACGATTCGAGTATTGCGAGAGCGAAATGTGTCGAAAAGCGAGATTGCCAGGATATTTGGCGTTCATCGTATGACCGTGGATGCTTTTATTAAAGCTAATGATTTGGAGCAGTATAAAGATAATGTTTCTTGAGATTATCTGAATAAAAATAGGTGCGACACCGTGTCGCAGGTTGCATTCTGTTGGGCGGCGTCCATGCCACCCTCTTGGGGCAACTGCACGATCATCGTGATCTTGCACCTAATCCATATAACCCAAAACAGCGCCACTTCACAGTGACGCTGTTTCCTTATTTCTTAGCATATATCTCCGCAATATCGCCCAGGTACTCCTTAGCCTTTTCCTGTCCCTTTTCGTTTAGGTGGCGGAAGCTGCGCAGCAGCTCGAGCTCGGCTTCGGTCATGCAGATGTCCTTTGCAGGGAGTGCAAGCAGCTCCTCGGCGGGGAGGGGGATATCCAGCACATCCATCTCCAGTGCCTCTGCAATCTCCGGCATTTCGTGGGAATAGGGGCAGCAGCCGTATTCAAGCTGTTCGGTGGTGAGAACGCAGACATCATAAGCCTCAATGTCCTTTTCTCGGAACAGACCTGCAAGTATGCGGCCTGTTTCCTTGGTGAGATCATACTCAGTCAGCTCCTTGAAGCCAACGCCGTAATGCTCCGCAACCTTTTTCATGTCGCTGATGTTGTAGGAGTAGCCACGGTTCAGGTCGTCGTACAGACTGCCTACAATGCCGATCTTGTCGAGAGCGTTTTTCAAGGTGTCGCCCTCACGCTTTGCGAGATATACGATGTTTCCCTTGATACGGAAGCGGTCAGCAAGCTCCATCGGGTTTTCCTCTGAGGGCTCATCCTCGTCAGAGATATCAGCTTGCTCGGTGGGAGTAGCGGAATACACGCCTGCGTCTTTGAGAATGTCCTCGGGAGTAGTTCCCAGCAGCTTGCACAGATTAGCTGCATCAGCCTGCATAAGAGGCTTCCAGCCGCTCATGAACTCGTTGTACTGCTCGGTCGTTTTGAGCTTCATGCTCTTCGTAGCGTCTTCCTTGCTGACACCGTGCTCCTTGCGACGAGCTTCGTACAATGCACCAAAATCAAATACAGGATCAAAGCCTGAAACGGTGTAGATATCCCATTCGTATACGGATTTCAGCTTTTCGTCACGATATTTCGTGTTTCCCAGCAGCCAGTCAATGGATACGCCCAGAAGCTCCGAGATCTCGGGGAGGTACTTGTTGTATGACCTGGACACTCCGCTTTTCCACGCACTGAATACGCTCTTTTTAACGCCAATATGGCTTGTGAGGTCTTGTTGTTCAAGGCCTTTTTCTTTTAGCAGACGCGCGATCTTTTCAATAGTTGTCATATTGACCTCCGAAAAATTGTATAAAACGCCAAAATTTCAACCATTTCGTCAAAAATGGTTGACTTTAAATATGAAATAGATTATAATAACACTAGAGTTATTAAAACGATAACTGATTATATAGTTAATGGTTTATGGTTATTGTGCTGTTTGCGAGGGCAGATTTCAAAAAACAGCTCATTGCTGAGCAGAAGCCGAAATGAAACGCCAAGCTTTGATAATCAACACAATATCCAGCGTGAACTTGTTGGCTGATATTATTATCAGTATATCATATATCGCCAACAAAATCAACTGTTAATTCATAATTCAGTTAATGTTTCATTAATTTCTGCTTTCCTATAACTTTGCAGTTTTTTGCAGTTAAACATAGGATAGAATGACATCACACGAAAGGGAACGACAGTTCTCGAAAATAAAAGGAGGAATTTATCATGACAGAAAACACAACTATCAATGTAACACAAGTTCAGCCCGCAGCAGTAAAGGTCCCGAAGATGGCAAGCGTTGCCGAGGTATCGGAGATGTTCGGGGTATCGCAGTATTTCGTGAGGAAGCTCGCCAGCAGCGGTAAGATCAAGGCGGTGCGTATCTCGGGACGAATCCTCGTCAATGTGGACAAGTTCACGGAGTTCCTGAACAACTCAACTCTTTGTGATGAAGAGCCTGAAGAACCCCAGACAATCGGCGGAATCCGCAGACTGTATTGAGCACTGTGTCCTGAAAGGAGGGGAGCTGCTTGTTTCACATCGAAAGGGACGGACATCATTCAAACTACACATGCATATCCAATGCCGTCCTGCGTGACGAGCGGCTCTCCTTTGAGGTGATGGCGTTTATGGTGAAGATACTCTCGCTGCCTGATGACTGGAGCTTCTCGGTCAAGGGAATAGCCAAGATCTGCAAGGTCGGCGAGAGAACGGTGTATCGCTATTTCAAAGAGCTGGAGGAGTGCGGTTATCTTCGCAAGGAGCGCATAAAAGATGAGCGTGGCTGCTTTGTGGATACCTCATATTTCTTCACTGAAAATCCACTTGCCATAAATGACATTTCGGAGCAAAAACCACCTGCCATAAATGACAATACGGAACGACCATGTGACATTTCCGCACATACGGAGCAAATCTGCATCATAGAGCCATCCGAGCCACTTGCCAAAAGCGAACAAAAGGATGACAGTCCACCTGCCATTTCGCCACAAGTGGCGTCGGACACGCAAATAAATAATAATATAATAATAAATAAAAAAAGACTTGATCTGATCGATCAGCAGATAAACGGAGAAATTTTGCGTGAGGAATTCGGCGGCTATTACATCGACAAGGTGGTTGAGGTAATAACGGATTGCATGAAAGCAAAAAGCCGCACTATCAGCGGCGACACCGTGGATAATTCGGAGCTTCAGCGAGTATTCGGAGAGGTATGTGAAACGGATATCCGCAAGTCAATACAAGCGGTAAAAGGGAAGAGGTTTGATAACTTTGCAGGCTACTTCGGGAGCGTGCTGTTCAATCAGATAAAGAGCAGGCTGGACAAGCCACAGTTGCAGCCCAAGAGCGACAGCCGCTCATCAATACAGATGGACGAGGTAATGCGGAGTATATTGGAAAAATACCGAGGTGTGATTGTATAGTATGCAATAAAAAGGTGCGACACGGTGTCGCAGATCGCCCTTTGATGTGCGGCGTCCTTGCCGCACTTGGGGGCGACAGCGCAAACATCGTGTTTGCGCACCTATAACAACCATATAGAACACCGCCAAACTACACATATCCCATATTCTATATGCGGCAGGGGAGAGATGTTTTTGGCTAAGCAGGAATAGTGTTGTGAACAACACTACCCGACACCGCACCGCCAAAGGCGTTGCGAGTATGAAAAGAGAAAACACATTCATACTTTTTAAGAGCAGAAGGGAGCGTAAAAATGGAGCATATCAGCAGAGTCACAGTGTCAATGCCCGAGGAAACAGTTGAGTCAATGCGGACTATCGCTGACCGAAAGCACATATCGTTTTCGGCGGTAATGCGTGAAGCCTGTGAGCAATATATGTCGTCCGATTATTTCGACGCTAATCAGAACGAGATCCTCAGGATAATGACCGATACGATACACAATTCGCTTGCTACAAGAATACACCCCGACCTCGAAAAGCACAGCCGACGGCTTGCGTACACCACAAAGCAGGTGGATACGCTGCTGATACTGGTTGCAGCGCTGATGTCGGACATCATGGACAACGGAACGAAACTTGAGAATGTAATCTCAAAGGCGATGCTGCTTGCGGATAAATTCGACGGCTCGCAGATAAAGCCGAATGATTATTATATCGACAAGGCGCACAGGCTTGTGACGATTGAGGACGATTACGGGTGTGAGAAGCCGTAAAATAAAAAAGGTGCGACACTGTGTCGCACCTAGAAGTTTATTTCAGTTCCTGTTCAAGCTGGTTAAAATCATCTGTGTCGAAAAACTCAGCCAGTGTGATATTAAACCCGTCGCAGATCTTTTTGATAGTTACAATGCCTGGGTTTGTGCTTTCACCGTTGAGTATGCTTTTGATAGTCGATTGTGATACGCCCGAAGCATACGAAAGTCCGTTTGGCGTGATGTTGTGCTGCTCGCACAGCTCACGAATACGCTTTGCAGTTGTTTCATAAACGCCCATACCGACCACCTCCATTTTTGCTTAAATCTAGTTTATCTAAAAATAAGCAAAAAGATTAGTGATATATCACTAAAATGTGTTATAATAGTGAAAAATCACTAATCTGGAGGTTTATTATGATTGCCAAATCAAAAGTAGCGTGTTTCAGCGGACACCGAAAGCTCCCACAGAACTGCGAACAGCTTGCCGCAGACCTTGAAGCTGCCATCGTGTCGCTTATTGAGCGTGGGGTGGTATTCTTCGGCGTAGGCGGTGCGTTGGGGTTTGATATGCTCGCAGAGGAAACGGTGCTTCGGCTTAAAGAGCGATATCCGCAGATACGGTTGGTGCTGGTTCTGCCATGTCCGCCCGAGCAGCAAACGCTCAAATGGAATGCAGAGCAGTGCAGGCGGTATTATGATATCATGGCGAGAGCCGATAAGGTGCGTGTGCTGTCCGACCGCTACACAAGCTCATGTATGCTCGACCGAAACCGCCACATGGTTGACAGCAGCGGATATCTGATATGCTATCTGAGGGAAAGCAAAGGCGGTACATTTTACACTTTACAATACGCCAACAGCCAAGGCACAGAAATAATAAAGCTTTGACCAATTTACCCTTTTGCGGCGAAGCCGCTATTTTGATACGTCCGCCAACGGCGGACACCGAAATTCCTCACTCCTCATTCCTAATTCCTAACTATCAGAAAGGAGCCACCATGCCAAGCATAAGAAAACGAGGAAAAAGCTACGAGCTGCGAGCCTCCTGCGGCTTTGACGGCAGGGGCAAGCGCATCGTCAAATACAAGACCTTTACGCCCTCCCCGAAGATGAGCGAGAAGAACGCCGAAAAGGAGGCGTACCGCCTTGCGATACTGTTCGAGGAGCAGTGCAAGAACGGTCAGGTGCTGGATAACTCCACAAGGCTCGGGGACTTCATCGAGCGCTGGTTCAAGGACTACGCCGAGAAGCAGCTCCGCCCGTCAACGATACGCGGCTACCGTGCCATGACTCCCCGCATAAAAGCCGCCCTCGGCAACCTGAAGCTGTGCAAGATAATGCCGTTCCACCTGCTGTCGTTCTACGATAACCTGTCGGAAAGCGGCGTGAGGGGCGATGTTTACTGGTATCCCACCGTTGATATCGGCGAGGTGATAGAGCGCCTGGGTGTCACGAAAACCACCGTCTACACCGCCATGGGCGTGCAGAAAGAAACGCTCAACACCCTCATCGAGGGCGGCAAGGTGACGGAGTTTACGGCGCAGAAAGCCTGTGCGGCTCTGGGTCTGAAATTCGAGGACTGCTTTCAGCGCGGCGAGGACAAGGGGCTTTCGGGCGTGACGATACAGAAATACCACCGCCTGCTGTCGGTGATATTGCAGACATCGGTGCAGTGGCAGATGATATTCAGCAACCCCTGCGACCGAGTAAAACCGCCAAAGGCAAAGCGCCACGAGGCGAGGTTTCTGGACGAGCACGGTGCCGCACAGCTTGCGGAGGCGCTCCACGGCGAGCCGTACAACTTCGCAGTTATCGTGCTTCTGCTGATGTATACGGGACTGCGACGGGGAGAGGCACTGGGTCTTGAGTGGCACGATGTGGACTTCGAGAAGCGGTGTCTGCATATCCGCAGAAGCCTGCTGTATGTTCCCGACAGGGGAGTTTTCGTGGACGACACCAAGACCGAAAGCAGCAAGCGAGTGATAAAAGTTCCGACAGTTGCGATAGATCTGCTGCGTGAGTACAAGCAGTGGCAGGACGAGGTGAAAGCCGAGCTCGGCGATATGTGGGTGGAGAGTGACCGAGTATTTACGAACTGGAAAGGCGAGCCGCAGCGACCCGATATCGTGAGTGCGTGGTTTCACAAATTCGTGCAGAGAAAGGGGCTGCCCGATGTGTCGATACACGGACTCCGCCACACGAATGCGACGCTCATGATAGCAGGCGGCGTGCCGATAAAGACGGTCAGCAGCCGTCTGGGTCACGCGAATATCACCACGACGGGAAATATCTATGCGCATGCGATACGCTCGGCAGACGAGGCGGCAGCGGAGGTGCTGGAGGACATTTTTATGCCGACACTCAAAAAGGATTAGAATGAAAATGCGCCCGAATTGCTTCGGGCGTATGCTGTTTATGTTATTTTGATTTATATTTTATGATATCGGCAGGAGTACAACCCAGTGCATAGCAGATCCTCGCAAGAATATCAAGATCCATCTTCTCAACATTGTTATTGTACCACTTGTTGATTACTTCAAATCGTGTGTTGGTCGCTTTTGCAAGATAGTTTCTTGTAATATTGCGCTCATCCATCAGCTCTTTCAAACAAAGCTCTATTTTGCCGTATTCAACAACAGATATTACAGAGTTGCTCATGCTCATCACTTCCTTTAATATACATTCTATACGCAAAGTAACACATTGACAATATACATATACAGTGTTACTATATAGATAGTATATTTAAGGTGGTGTATATTATGATAACCAAATCAAAAGTAGCCTGCTTTTCGGGACACCGCATGCTCCCACAGAACTGCGAACAGATTATCGCCGACCTTGAAGCTGCCATCGTGTCGCTTATCAAGCGTGGGGTGGTGTTCTTTGGCGCAGGCGGTGCGTTGGGGTTTGATATGCTCGCAGAGGAAGCGGTGCTGCGGCTGAAAGAGCGATATCCGCAGATACGGCTTGTGCTGGTACTGCCGTGTCCTCCCGAGCAGCAGACGCTGAAATGGAACTCAGAGCAGAAACGGCGGTATTATGATATTCTCGAAAAAGCCGACAAGGTGCGTGTGCTGTCCGACCGCTACACAAGTACCTGCATGCTCGACCGAAACAGGCACATGGTGGATTGCAGCGGATATCTGATATGCTATCTGAGGGAAAGCAGGGGCGGAACATATTACACTGTGAATTATGCGGAGGGTGTGGGGGTTGAGGTCATCAGGGTATAGAAATAGGTGCGACATCGGAGAGGTTTTGTGCCGATGTATGCTACGCATACACACTTACAAAATCGGCGAGGTTCCGTCGCCGAAACCGAGGTGTACCAGCGCAAACACGAGGTTTGCGCCGTCGCCCCAAAAGCGGTGCACGGATGCACCGCCTTAGAGGGCGACCTGCGACACAGTGTCGCACCTAAAAAATCCCCCACACCCCCAAAATTCCGCAACACAGGAAATGAAATTTTCTGTAATTTGTGCTATTATATAATCACAGCTTGCAAGCAGAAAGAAAACGAGGTGTATCAGATGGACAACCGTGAGATGATCCAGAAGACCATAAACTATATCGATGATAACATAAAAGCAGAAATATCCGCAGCGGAGCTTGCGGATATAGCAGGATTTTCGCTGTACCATTTCTATCGGCTGTTTCAGTTAGCTGTGGGAATGCCGCTTATGCAGTACGTTCTCAGAAGAAAGCTGCTTTATGGAATATACGATATATCAAACGGAATGAGCAAGACAGACGCCGCACTGCTTTACGGCTTCGAGACCTATGCGGGCTTTTATAAAGCGTTCAGGCGTGAGATCGGCTATACCCCGTCTGAGTTCCTCAGAAGCTTCAAGGCGAAAAAGCCTTATGCTATCGATCTGTTCAAGGAGGAATATATTATGATAACACACAACAAAATATCCGCTATCCTGAAGCACTGGGATATGCAAAACGAGGCTATCAGAAATGTATATATCGCAAGCACAGGCGAATGTAACGATAACGCCTATTATATCGGTGAGAAATATGTGCTTAAGGTCACACCCAACTTAGGCGAGCTTAAAAAGCATATCAGCCTTTCAAGAGCGATATCGCACTGTGGCTTGTGTGTGGCAGAGCCTGTTCAGACCACCGACGGCAACGACTATGTCGCAGACGGCGAGCTGTACTTCTGCCTTTCCGAAAGACTGGACGGCGAGCTTATCGCTCCTGCGGATATGTATCAGGAGGACAAGGCATCGCACGCCCGCTTTATCGGCGAGATGATAGGACAGCTTCACCTTGCATTAAGCAGGGTTGACGCGGTCATAAACGAGGCAGACATATACTCTGCCGTGACAGGCTGGGCTATGCCGAAGCTTAAAGAGCGCATCAGTCTGCCTGAGGGTCTTGAGGAGAAGTATACCACCGTTTTCGGAGCTTTATTCAACAAGATTCCAAAGCAGATAATCCACCGTGACCCTAACCCCAGCAACATCATAACCTGCGGCGGCAAGTGCGGATTCATCGACTTTGAACTTGCCGAACGAAATGTACGCATCTTCGATCCCTGCTACGCCGCAACGGCGATACTGTCAGAGTCGTTTGCAGAGAACGATGAGGAAAAGCTCACCAGATGGATAGGCGTATTAAAGGAGATAATCACAGGCTACGACAGCGTTGTAAAGATGACCGCCGAGGAATTTGAAGCGGTTCCGTATGTGATATTATCCAATCAGCTTATCGCAACGGCGTGGTTCTCGGAGCAGGACAGATATCGTGATGTTTTCGAGACAAACATGAAAATGACAAGGTGGATAGCTGATAATATCAGCAGGCTCAGATTTGATTGAGCATCAATATGAAAACAGGTGCGACAACACGATGTTGTTGCAGTCGCCCCAAAGAGCGTTTTGCCGAAGGCATAATGCGTGCATTGGATGCACCGCCTCAGAGGGCGACCTGCGACACCGTGTCGCACCTGTTTCTGCGATATAAACTATACCCGTTCAGGTATAATTTCAAAGCAACTGCACGATTTTATACCTGTTCGGGTATAATTTATTTTGACTAATCCTTATTGTAATGTTATAATATGTACAGACATATATTAAGGAGAACATCATGTACCTATACCACTACTACGACAGCACCATAGGTCCGTTCAAGAGCCTCACAGCGATATCTCCTGATGAGGCGAGGGCAGTGCTTAATGAAATAAAGGCTACAAAGCCAAACTCGCAGAGTGCAACAAGGCACGATAAATATGTGCAATACCGCCGCAACTGCGAGGCTATACTCCACGCCGAATGCGCCAAAAAAGGCATAATCACCGAGCGTGTTTCGCCACATTATATGGTCGTGGAGCACAGCACGTGGCTCAGCACATGGTTCGAGAACAGCACCTTTATCAGAATACCCATTGAGGAGTTCGATGTGCGTAAGCTGTCCTTTACCTACGGTGACTCCATGCCCACATTCAGCGACGCTTTCACCGACGGCAAGGAGTACCGCAAGCAGCTCTACACCTACGAGGAGATACTCGGCATCATTGAGAAATACGGTCTGCCGCAGGATTGGAACGATGACGGAGCACATGGTCCCGAGCGGTATATTGAAGTCCATGTGTGGAGCGATGATGTTATCGGGAGATATCTGTACTGAAAAAACAGTGCAGAATATGCAAAAATTTTCAATAGAAACAGATCAGGTGCGACACCGTGTCGCAGGTCGCCATCTGAGGCGGCGCGTCCAATGCACGCATTATGCCTTCGGCAAAACGCTCTCTGGGGCGACGGCGCAAACCTCGTGTTTGCGCTGGTACATCTCCGTTTCGGTGACGGAGCGTCACCGATTTTGCTGTGCACGGGTTGACGGCAAGCCGTCAACACTACACTCCGATGTCGCACCTGTTTGACATTTAGACCATGAAATGCTATAATAACACTAACCCAAGCATTATAGACGCTTTAACTGGAGAGGTGTATTATGACTGAACTTGATAAAATGATGTGCGCGGAGCAGTACATACGCAAAATGGCTGAAGGGATCAATCCTATTACTAATGAAACTGTCAGTGAGCAGGATATGATAAATAATGTACGGATCACTCGTTGCTTGTATTATGTTTCAGATGTTCTGCGAGAGGTCATTGCGAATAATGGAGTTGTGTCCAGGAAACGTAACAATGTGGATAAAAAAGCGGATTTTTTCCTCACTGATGAACAGAGAGCTTCGATAGTATTGTTTGATGAGCCTGTATACGCAAGAAGTATTGCAGAAAAATTGAATGAATTTGTTGAAGTCAATAACTGCAAGAAGTTTTCAATTAGATGGATAACGGAGTATTTTTTAAGCATTGGGATGCTTGAAATGTTTGAAGGTAACAAACGAGCTACTGAAACTGGTCGAGAGTTTGGAATTATATCGGAAAAGCGATATAGCGATCGTGATCATAATGGTTTTTGGGCTAATTTGTTTACACCTGATGCACAAAGGTTTATAGTGGATAACCTCGATGCTATAATAGCTTTCTCCAAAACAGAGCAATATACTGAGCAGATTCGAAGAAATAAAAAGAAGTACAATACAGAAGAAACGGCGGAGTAATAAACTCCGCCGTTTGGCATTTGAGACTGGGTGCGACACGGTGTCGCACCTGTTATATGTTTGATATGCTTTTTTCGGTTATCTCGCTATATAAGAGGATTTTTTGTTTTTTGTGGTAATATTGATTGCTGACTATGATTTCATTTACAATCATAACATCATCGACTTTCCAATTCCCTTTTGGAAGTTTATATTGTGATACAACATCGGAGATATGGGCTTTGACCCAATCTACTCTGGCTTTGTGTTTTGAGAGATAACATTTTGACTTTTCGCTGTCACAGAATACAGATAGATATTCTTGATATATTTCATAGGGGCTTTTTTTAAGAGAAAAGTTTTTTACTTCTGCAACAATTATTTTCTTTTTGAGAGGGTTGATGATAAGTACATCAATATCTCCCAGAGTGTTTTTGTTGTTGCCTTGTATTTTTTGCCCGTTTATTTTACTTACTTTTGATGTAACTATAAATTTATCAAAAGACTTAATTTTGTCAGCTACAAGATCGTTGAATTCATCGCCACTTAGCTTTGCAATCTCTCCGATTAATGTTTTCATTTTAGGTCTTGATGATTTGAATGATCCATCTAAAATCAGATGCTTTACAAATTGGTAACTCAGGAATAGTTGGCGATTTCCCCATAGTATAGTATTGTTTAGTTGAATCAATGGTTTCCTATTTAACGAGAGTCTTCGGTTATATCTCCAAGGATAAACATCATTGCTGTTGTATGGTGGCTCAGGATTGAGAAAAACAGTTCGTTTTTTTAAGGTGAGTTCATTTACTATTTTTTTGATAGTAGAGATTTCTATTTGTGTGTTGTTATGTATAGTGTGCAATAATTGCTCCTGATCCATAACTTTTACTTCATTAGGAATACTATCTCCTATGTTGAGGATTTCCATTATACAACAATAGAAATCTGTATAGCTATATTCGTATTCGTCAATAAAAGCATCATCAATTTTATGCCCCAACTTTTCGATTGTTCTTTTTTGAGAAAACTTATTTGATCTTGGGTCAGAATGCAGTGCTAATCTCTTGGCAGAAGCTTCATAATTACAGTCGATAAAGACTTGCAATTGGTTCCTTTTATATCCGATACGATTAGATTTCAATATGTTTATTTTGGAATTTATTATATTATACTTGAAAAGATCACTGGTGTGAGCCCACTCAATCAGCATTGAACATAATGCCAAGATATACTCATATTCCATTTCCCCAAGTTTTCTGGTTCCATTTAGTGGGACTGCAACAATGTATTCCATAAGGAACTTGATAGAAACAGATATTTTATTAATGTCCGAATACTCCTTATTTATTTCATTGGCCTTTTCAGGATGACAAGTAATATCAAATGCATAGCGTTCTTGGCATAATGTATGCCAGTATGCTATTTTTTCAATATCGTAATAGATATACTCGTATACGCCCAGAGGATCAATGTCTTTTAGCGAATCGGTTAGTTTGTTGTAAAGATAATTTACGATGTCATTACAAACCTGTGATTGATCTTGCTTTATTTCACCATATGGCATGTGCTTGGTTTTTACAAAATGCGAACCGATTTCATCAAGCAGTGCATCTTCACATTCAATTGGTATTATTCTTGCTCTTTCGGGTACTGGTTTTAGGCTAGGTTGAACATTATAATCCATACCGAATAACTTGCGCTTTAGTGGATTGGTGAACGTGTGTTTCAGAGAACTTAAGTCAATGTGGTTAGTGGTATATGAAGAAATATACTCTATTATAAGTTCAATAAGTTCGTTTTCATAAGAAGTTTCATTTCTAAATAGATGTTGGAGAGCTTCATTAGACCAAAATAGTTTGATCTGATTGTGGATTTTCTCGGTTTTGAGTACATCATGTAAGCTTTTATCGTCTTTACAGATTGGTATTGATGGTGATATTTCGTATTCAAAAATATTAACTATAATTATGGATTTGATATTGAAAGAACCTGTTTCGATTGTGATTTTTAGCTCGCCAAGCCAATATGAAATCATGTCTACAATGGTATGTGTAACTAACTGCGTGTCCACATCAGAGGTGGCAATGCAGTTGATGAAAATGTCAATATTTTCAAACCGATTAATCACATATTTATCATCGTTGTCGATTGTACAATAGATATTTCTGTGAGCATCACATAATGCGATTTCTTTCCAGTGAGTATGGTCAGGAGATTCTATCAGCTGTCTATCAGTGCTTTTAATTGCTTTGTTTAAATAATCAACGGTTTGGCTGAAATCTGGCATTAGGATTGTATTTTCGTTGATATTCGTTTGGTCGTCGAAATAAAAAGAATAATTATTATGAGTATACATTGATATAAGAGTAGTGTCTGTAAGGTGAGCAAAATGAGGGTTGAATAACTGGCACTTTCGCTCTAGAAATCGTGGTATAAAATTAACATGATTATATTCGTTGAGACCAATACATACTAATTCGAATGCAGTAACGTTTAAATTTTTCTCGCATTGTTCATCGCGAAATGATAAAAGAATACCGCGCCCAAATGTGTTTAATATTATCACTTGATAAATATTAATTTGATGTTTTGATAATACGCTCTTTATTTTTTTATATCTTCTGCTAATTTTATTTGAGTTGAATAGTCGCTGTTCAAAAAAATTATTATATATAAAGTTCTTTCCATCGTCACAGATATATTGAACAAATAAAATTCCGTCATTGCATACATTATATAGTGCTTCTCTATAGGCGCGATTGACCAAAAGTTTGATTCCGAGTTTTTCTTCTCTTATTGGTTTGTGTCCAAGGCGAAGAAATGCAGTATTGCAATTGCTCCATGCGTTATAATTGTAACGTTCAATCAGTTTTTTGCGTATATTATACTCGTCTGAAAGTTTTATAATTGTATGAATTGCAAATATTGCAAGCATAGATGGGTTTAGCACGATGAATTGTTCATCGGAGAGCTTTAGACAAGGGTGATAGTAAAAATTGTAATTATCATTATACATATTTGTTGCATTGTTGTTTTCTCCAAAGTCAATAAATATTGATTCAAATATCGAAAGATCTGCAACCTTTTTTATATCTGTAAGATTAAAAATAACATGGCGTTGTAGTTTTGATAAGGTCGCTGAATCCGGTATGGCTATTTCCTTGCAATTATAATTTCCTAATGTATCAATACCATATCCTAAATTGTTAATAATAGTTGTTGATATAAATAATATAGCATTGATGATTTGCTTACATTGGTATATGAATTCTTTCTCAAAATTGTTTTCGTATAAAAAAATAACATCAATAAGCGTTTGGAGATGAAAAGCTACATCCGTATTTATGCCGGAGAAGAGCCAATGGTTACCGAAAAAGCGAATACGATTAATAAACGGTATTTCGGATGGATCAATGTTGATATTAAGGTTTAATTGAGAACAACTGTTAATAATACGCTTGAATTTAGAATTGCTAATCATGGTATCTTTGCAGAATTGTTCACGTGGCATAGTTATAATTGAGTTGATCAAGGCATCGAAAATTATGCATTTGTTTTGGTTTTTCGGGAGTAAATTAAGAGAAGAGATTTTAGATAAAATATCATAAA
>JAZQEQ010000078.1:0-5538 GCA_045539055.1 Oscillospiraceae bacterium
ATTCTCACGCTTCAGCTGTACACCAATCGGGGGAAGCTCCTCTGTGAGGTCGCGCGAGTAAAATGTGTCAAAGCCTGTGTGGTTGGACAGCAGCGCTGTCGGGATGCCGCAAGCCTCAACGCCTGCCGCAGAAATTACAGGCAGTGCAGAGGTGAGCGAGCATTTGCCCACGCAGGAAAAATCCTGTATCGTTACAATTCTTTTCATTATTATAGTTCCTTAGTCTCCGAACATTTCGGAGGAGAGATATCTTTCACCCGTATCGGTAAGCACCATCGCAATGCGCTTGCCCTTATTCTCGGGACGTTCTGCAAGCTTCAATGCCGCTGCAAGCACCGCGCCGCTTGAAATGCCGACCAGTATTCCCTCAGTGCGTGCGATCTCTCTGCCGCACTGAAAGGCTTCCTCAGCAGAAACTGTCACTATCTCGTCTATAACCGACTTATCAAGCACCTCAGGCACAAAATTTGCGCCTATGCCCTGTATCTTATGAGGTCCTGCCTTGCCCTCGGAAAGAAGCGGGGATTCCTTCGGCTCGACAGCAATAATACGCACGTCAGACTTCTGCTCCTTGAGATAACGAGCAACACCCGTCAGTGTGCCGCCTGTGCCTACACTTGCGACAAAAACATCTATATCTCCGCCAAGGTCGCGCCAAAGCTCGGGACCTGTCGTTTCATAGTGCGCCAGAGCATTTGCGGGGTTTTCAAACTGCGAGGGGATAAAGCCGTCAAGCTCCTCTTTAAGCTCCTTCGCTTTTGCGATAGCACCGCTCATACCGTCCTTGCCCGCGGTCAGTACCACCTCTGCACCATAAGCCGCGATAAGCTTTCGGCGCTCTACCGACATGGTATCGGGCATTGTCAGGATAACACGATAGCCGCGGCTGACGCCAATTGCCGCAAGTCCTATTCCCGTGTTGCCGCTTGTAGGCTCGATGATGACTCCGCCTTTCTTCAGCAGTCCGCGCTTTTCCGCGTCATTTATCATATACAGCGCAACTCTGTCCTTTGCGCTTCCTGCGGGATTTGAGCGCTCAAGCTTTGCAAAAAGCTCAGCATCTGCTCCGCTTTTCTCAGCGAAACCAGCAAGCCTCAGCACAGGTGTGCCGCCGACAAGCTCTGAAATATCATTGTATAGCATAGTTTACTCCTCAAGCCAGGCAGTCAGCTCTTTAATGAGCCGCGATATCTCAAGCGGCTTTGCAATATGGCTGTTCATACCTGCTTCTTTTGCTTTTTTTACATCATCTACAAATGCATTTGCTGTCATCGCGATGATCGGAATTGTTGCAGCATCGGGTCTTGTAAGCGCACGTATCTTACGCGTTGCTTCGTGGCCGTCAAGTTCGGGCATCTGAATATCCATGAAGATGAGGCTGTAATAACCCTCGGGGGACTTTGAAAACATCTCTACAGCCTTAGCGCCATTTTCAGCTACCTCCGTAACAAGACCTGCCTGTGACAGGAATTCAGCCGCGATCTCTGCATTGAACTGAAGGTCCTCTGCAAGTAGTATGCGCTTTCCTCCGAAATTATAATCGGAAAGACGCATTTTTCTCGGCTCATCCATAGATATCTCGGCAAGGCGATCGAAAATATGCTCCTCGCCACGCTTAAGGCAGACAGTTATCTCAAATACCGAGCCCTTTCCGACCTCACTGCGCACATTGATATTTCCGTTCATCATCCTTGCAATGTTAAGTGCGATACTCATGCCAAGACCTGTGCCCTCAACCTTGGTTATTCGCTTGTCATCCGCACGCACGAACGGGTCAAATATCGTCTGGAGAAACTCGTTCGTCATGCCAACACCATTGTCCTCGACGGTAAACATATATCTTGCGACATCCTGACGATCGGGCTCGAGCTCCTCTGCTTTAAAGCTTATCACACCGCCATCCGGTGTATATTTGACTGAATTTCCAAGTATATTGGTGAGTACCTGACGAAGCTTTGTAGCATCGCCTTTTACACAGGTATGCATCGGACGTATGTCACAGTTAAGCGTATGTCCGCGCTTTTCAGCAAGCGGCTTTACTATCTTTATAGTGTCCTCAATAAAGCGCTGCATATCAAAATCGTCCTCTGCAAGCACTGCCTTGCCGCTTTCGATAGAGCTGAGATCCAGCACATTGTTTATCAGCTCAAGAAGATGCCTTCCCGAATATTCGATCTTGTCCATGCAGTCATGCAGTCGCTCGGGATCATCCATGTGCTCCTTTGCTATCTGTGCCATTCCGAGGATGGAATTTAGTGGTGTTCGGATATCATGGCTCATCTGCGACATAAAGAGAGTTTTTGCACTGCTCGCTCTCTGAGCCTGATAGAACGCATCTCGTATCGCCTGCTCGATACGCTTGGTTTCCTCACTTTCTGTGGTAACATTCTTTACATAGGTAAGGCCCCACACCTCATCGGTCTGAAGATCCTTGGTAAGAATTACCGCCTCACGGAAAACACCCTTTTTACCATTCAGGAAAAACTCATACTCGGTATCAAACGAGCGTCTGTTACTATTGAACATATCAAGCAGGGTAGCCGTACAGTAGGTCTTTTCAAAAACCTCTGCTTCCTTACCTGAGGTGATATATCTCGATTTGCGCCTGATATATTCATTATAAGAGCACGGGCAGGACAAACCAAGCTCAGGAACGAGCGGATCTACTCCTGCGGTCTCAATTACCTCATCATACAGCACATCGGTAGAAACGTTGAACGTATATACCGCCATTGCCGACGATAATATTGCCTGCTTATACTGCCTTTCGGAGCGAAGCGCATACTCCAGCATCTGCTGCTCCTTGATCTGCCGCTCCTTTTCGGCATTTATCGCCTGAATGGTAACAAGCGCCATCAAAGGCTCGCCGTCCTCATCAAAAGCGGACGCAAAGCCCTGTATTCTCACCCACTCAAACTGACCCGTAACAAGGTTTTTACGGCGCACTTCGGTCTCGATCATCTTTTCGCCCGAAGCAAAGCGCTCGCGCATACGCTCAACTCTGAACTTATCCAGCATCTCTGCGCGCTTTTCTTCCTCGCAATCGCACAGATATACATACCTTGTGACCTCGTCATTGTAATAACCACGAAGGTCAAAGCTTTCTGCATATTCTCCTGCACGCGCATTAGAAGAATACCATTTGCCAGTTTTAAGATTTACCAGATCGATATCCTGATATGGCAGGACAAGTCCGTTGATAAGTTTTAATCTTAATGTATCCTTAAAGTCTGTATGCCGATTCTGGGATATATCTCTCAGGACCAGCATCTCCTTATACTGAGAGGCAAAATCTCCCTTGAAGCGCACTACACGCAGTCTGAGCCATTTATAGATCTTGAGCTTGGGGTCAAGGCATCTCAATTCTTCAATGCGCTCGTCCGTTGCCTTGTGGAAATAATGCACGAGTGATCTGCGGATAGTAGCATCATTGAACCTCTCACAGTCCTCTCTCGCTACAAGCGCAGAAAATGTATCACGCCACATATCGTATGTATAACTCTTTCCAAGCACCTTGCCGATATTGAACATATCCTTGACTAGTCTGATCTTATTATTCTCCAGATCACACAAAGCGCAAAACGAAAGATTATCCATCATCGCTTCTGCCAGCATATTTCTAAGAATAACTGTATCGTATTCATTATCAGCCGAATCATCCTCAGTATTAAGCTTGAAATAGCCGCGGACAAAATAGCCCTCCTCGCTCTCCTCCGCATGAACACCGATACAGCTGATATCAAACACCTCGCCCTGCGGGTGCTGCCACTTAAATCTTGCCTCTGCCTTCAAACCTGAAATGCAGTTTTCTATTGCTTTCAATACAGTTTGTCTATCCTGCTCAAATACATTTTTAAACAGCTCAGATTTAAGCTCCTCAGGACCTATCGAAGGATCAAAGCCCATAAGCAGACGGAATTCTTCATCGACAAACAGAGCTGCAGGCTTTCTGTCAACTATCTCCAACGAGAACAGTCCCATTATAGTGTGCAGCTCCGCACCTCCGTCAAGCATCTGAAGTTCAGTTTTTTCCATATTTCCTCCTGTCTGTTTCAATCCCTGCTGTAAAGATCGCGTGTATAGACCTTATCCACAACATCGGAAAGCTCATCGCTCCAACGATTTGCTACGATAATGCCAGCCTGATTTTTAAAAAGCTCAAGATCGTTTATAACATCATAATCATAAAAATGCTGATCATCTCTCAGCGACGGCTCATAGACGATAACACGTATTCCTTTTTTACTCAGGCGCTTCATGATGCCCTGTATGGATGAATGTCTGAAATTATCGGAGTCGAATTTCATTGTCAGGCGATATACGCCAACTGTATCGGGCTTTCTTGCTGCTATCTGTTCCGCTATAAAATCCTTGCGCGTCTTATTTGCGCTTACTATCGCGCTGATTATCTCATTTGGAACATCATCAAAATTCGCAAGAAGCTGCTTCGAGTCCTTCGGCAGGCAATAGCCACCGTAGCCGAAAGATGGATTGTTGTAATGAGCGCCTATCCTTGGGTCAAGTCCCACACCGTCAATTATCTGCTTTGCATCAAGACCTTTCATCTCGCAGTAGGTGTCAAGCTCGTTGAAATAAGCTACCCTCAGCGCGAGATAAGTATTTGAAAAAAGCTTTACCGCTTCTGCTTCTGTGGGCTCTGTAAAAAGCATAGGGATATCCTTTTTTATCGCACCTTCACGAAGAAGCTCAGCAAATTCGTGCGCTCTTTTCTGCGAATCAGGTATATCCTGCGGTGCTCCTACTATTATCCTTGACGGATAGAGATTGTCATACAGCGCCTTGCCCTCGCGCAGAAACTCCGGTGCAAATATTATACGGTCACAGCCGAACCGTTCCCTTGCCGCTGACGTATAACCGACCGGTACGGTAGAGCGAATAACGATAGTTGCGCTGTTGTTTACAGAAAGCACCTGCTGTATCACGCTCTCAACGGAGGACGTATCGAAATAATTTTTATCGGGGTCGTAATCGGTAGGCGTAGCGATAAGGATAAGCTCTGCGTCACGATATGCGCTTTCAGCATCCGTAGTCGCGCTAAGAGAAAGCTCCTTTTCTGCAAGATACCTTTCAATATATTCATCCGCTATCGGTGATACACCGCGGTTCAGCATCTCCGCTCTCTCTGCCACAACGTCAACAGCGATAACATCATTATCCTGTGCAAGCAAAACTGCATTTGCAAGGCCGACATAGCCCATTCCTGCAACTGCTATCCTCATTTTCACACTTCCCCTGTATTTAATGCGTATTTATTTGAGCTCCACGACAGTAACGCCTGTTTCACCCTCGCCGTAAACTCCCAGACGATAACTCTTTACCGAGGGATTTGACTTCAGCGACTGATGTATTGCCGCACGAAGCGCACCTGTTCCCTTGCCGTGGATGATCGTCAGCGTTTTAAGCCCCGAAAGCATTGCACCGTCGATAAAGCGCTCTGTTTCCATCACGCCCTCCTCGGTCATCATGCCACGGATATCAAGCTCCATAGAGCCCTTTCGCTCCATGTTGGACTTTACC
>JAZQEQ010000079.1:0-24144 GCA_045539055.1 Oscillospiraceae bacterium
TAGGAGAACGTTAGCAAGGTTTATTCCAGATACTCGCTGATGACTCTTACCATAAGGTCGTTCAGCTTTTCGACCTCATAATCACCGATAGTAGGCTCGATATGGCTGCCGCCGATACCGCTGTGGTCGGTGAGGAAGGTATATGTTCCGCCTGTTCTGAACGCCATCGTTCTGAGCAGGTATTCGGTGGACTTGTCGATGCCGCTGGAGGCAACAGGTATCACACGGATTCCCTGCGCTGCAGCTATCTCAACATAGTCGTTTACTTCGTCAATTATCTGTTCTTCGGAATGGGGCGGTGCGTCCAGCACGAAGAACATCAGCTTTGTGGAATTATCGTTCCAGTCGTGCTCCTTTACTGCGCTGTTAAGAGCAGTGTGAACAGCCTCGGGAGTATCTCCGCCGCCGTCTGCGCTCTGTGCCGCGAGGTCGGAGAGCACCTGCTCGATATCATCTGTGAACTCAAATTCACGGATGATGTAATCGTCATATTCGTCGCGGTAGAAGTTCACGCTCACTCTTACAGGGATGTTTTCGTTGTCTTCCTTAACGCGCTTGATCACGTTTTCGAGCTCCATCTGGATATACGCAAGCTCGTCCCACATAGAGCCTGTGGTATCGATCATCAGCATAAGGTCAAGCGCTTCAACATCGCCCACCTCACCCTGAGAAAGGGAGGAGTTTTCAAAGTCGACGGTATAAGTGCCGCTGCTTGTGGGGTCAACGTTTTCTATGGTCGTGCGGACCTCGCCGTAAGTGACTTCAATGGTGTGTTCCATGTCATCGCCGCACTCCTCAAGGAACAGATAAGCTCTGCCCTGATTGTCGGTTACTGCGGAAGTAACGCCGATATTGCCGCAGCCGCGCTGTGTTACCTGCGCACCCTCGAGAGGCTCACCGAAAGCGGTAACGATGATCTCGTGGCGAACATCAAAATCTATCTCCCAATGCTCACGGTAGCTTTCCCAGTCCTCGTGGGTCTGGTAGAGAGAAACCCAGTCGTTCCAGTTCTCGTTGTCGTTCCATTCGCCTGCGGTGAGCTGACCTGCGCCGGGTTGTATCATAGGAGGCTCCTCGGGTAAGCACTCTATATCTATACAGCCTTCTTCGATATATTCATCATAAACTTCGCCCTCAACATAAGCGAAGTCGTCCATTGCACCGCCTGCAACGGGTTCGAAAGCGCCGCCGATAGCATCAGCGACTGCATCGTAGGATATGTCGAAGTCGCCTTCTGCGGGATATTCGGGAGCTATGCCGATCTCTTCACCCTTGTCAGCTGCGGTGAGATCGCCTGTTGCAGAGCCTGCGGCTACTGCGACTGTTGTTGCGGGAGTGGTAGGCTTGGTATCTGTGGGTACACCGTTTTCGGGGGAGGTAGGTGCTGTATCTGTGCTGCCGCCTGTCAGGCCGTTGATGTAATCTTCAATAACATCATTGGTCGGCTCGGTGGGAATGTCTGCGCCGTAGCCCGTTTTAGAGCTGGTGTTGCTTCCTGCACAGCCTGCGAGGGATAAGATCATTGAGCAGGCGAGGATAACGGATAAAAACTTTTTCATGGTAAAACTCCTTTCAGAATAAAGTTGTATTTCAGTTAAACGCGTTTTGTTTCTGCTTCATTCTGCTAATAAAACAAAGCGGCGCGCAAATAGGTTGCACGCCGAAGGAAATTTTTTCTGAAAACTTAAAAAAGGCAAAAAAAATCCCGCAGACAAGGGGGTGTCTGCGGCAACTGAAAACAAGCGCCGTCCGCTTGGGGAAAAGCGGTTTTTACACGGCAAAATAATTGGGGAAAATATATTAAGAAGTATGTAGGCTATACAGCCACAATACTATCTTGTCAGTTTTATTACTCTTTAATTATAGCATTTGAAGCGCATTTTTTCAACTAACAAAACAACCAAAATTGCATTGTTGAAATTGTGCTTTTTGTGTGAGGTTTTACTAATAGTTATTTTAGGATAGAATTATACACCTAAAACTCCTGCCCAGAAAGCGGACAGCATTAGCACCAGGGGCATAGTCGCCATGCTTGCGATAGTGGAAACCGCGAAGTGTCCCGAAGCGTAGGCTTCGTCCTTTCCGTGGCGGTAGGAGAACATGATAGTTGCCGAGGCGGTGGGCGCGCTTGAAGCTATGAGTATGGTGTTTATCACAGTCATGGAGACCCCGAGCTTTGCGAGCGGTACGAAAGCGAGCGTCAGCAGCGCAGGGACTAAAAGGAGCTTGAATATCTGTACATAATACACCCTGCCGCACTTGAAGCCGCGCAGAAGTCCTGCCTTTGCGATGGTTGCGCCCGATACTATCATAGCAAGCGGCGTGTTGAGGCTGCCGATGTAGTCAAGGGGTGTCTGGATGATATCGGGCAGGCGCAGTCCTGCAAAAAAGAACACCATTCCGAGTGCGATCGCGATTATTGCAGGGGAGAGGAGCACCTTGCCGATACTTTTGGCGGTATCCCTGAAACCTGCGGACTTCTTGCCGCTCATCATGATGGTGCCGTGAGTCCACATGAAGAGGTTGAACATGGTGATGAAGCCTGTGAGATAGAACACGCCTTCCGAGCCGAAGGTCGCATTTACGAGCGGAATACCCATAAAGCCGCAGTTTGAATAGATGATAGCAAAGCGCTCTATTTCGGAGCTTTTTCTGCCTTTTCTTACCGCGATATATGCAGCAGCCATCAGCGAAAGGTGAGCGACAGCTGCAAGACCTGTTGCGATACCAAGTCCCATGAGCAGTGTCGTGTCGAAGTCCATCATATAGGAGTTGAAGATGACGATCGGGTTCACTATCGAGAGGGTTATCGCGGAGAGCTGCTTTGTGCTCTCGTCCGACAGCATTTTTCTTTTATAGAGGAAGTATCCGAAAAACAGCAGTATAAACATTACCACTGCCTGAAAAGCGATTATCTGAGCTGAGTCCATAGTTGTTCCTTTCAAAGGTTTTTTGCAGAATAATTATACTACTTTTTATGTGCTTTTTCAATACTTATATTGATTTTTTCGCAGAACAGGTGTATGATTAAGGTAGGAAACTTTGGGAGGTGCGCTGTGTCGGAAAAAGGAAAAGCTATTATCAACACCTTACTTTGCGGCCTTTATATGGCGGTGCTTCGTATACCCGCGACATTTTTGCTTGCGTTTATGACATATAGATCCGATACGAATATGATGGTAGTGCTTGTTCTGTTGATCCTTGTGGGTCTGAGCGTTCTTTCAGGATATGCACTTATCAGTGAGCAATCATGGCAGGCTACTGTAAAATGGATAGTTTCGCTGCTTTTGTCAATAGGCTTTTTTCCCTTGCTGCAGTTAGCTTTTGATACTTTTGATTATAATGGATATCATGTTGGTTTCCCTTTACTGATCATGGTGATGGCTATGGGAGTAAGCGATTTTTGTGCAGGTGTATTAGGCAGCGGTCCGCCACCAAACAGTAGGCGCTGGGTGCGATCTTTCCCGTGGGAAGCCAGTAGGATGAGGCCGATTCCACAGGAAATGCCAAAGGTCCAAAAGCTGTCAAAGATGACCGAGAAGATGCAAAAATTAGTATGTCCTATCGTATGTGCTGTAATTGTTGTATCATCGATCGTTGTGATCTGTATTATACATTTAGGCTGATAGGAGGTGCGGTATGTCGGAAAAGGCGAGAGATATAATTGATACCCTGCTTTGCGGTTTATATATGGCGGTGTTCTGCGTGCCGACTATTTATCTGACGATAGGAATAGTTAAATGCCTCGATTGGAATGGCGCTCTGACATTTGTCTGCCCGATAGTATGCGGAATACTCTCAGGAACAGCTATAGTCAGTGACAGCAAGAAGAAAGCAGGGTTGAAATGGCTTACTTCTGTGCCGCTCTCGGTGGGCGGTTTCTTTGTGATAGGCAATACCGATCTGGTAAAGAGAATGTATAATGCAATAGATCCGTTATATTATGCCGAACACGGTGCACTTTCGATGGGGGAGGCGTTCAGCGGCGCAGCAGTGCTTTATATGGCGCTGCTGGCTGTGTTTATCGGAAATATTATCGGCCTGAGCTGTTGCGGTATAGAACTCACGAGAAAGGGCGAGAATGTTTTTGCGGTGCTTCAGAAGATAGTTTGTCCGATATTGTGCGCTATTATTGTGGGAGTAACGGTATATCTGTTATGTGCACTTCCGCAGTTGCCGCCGCCTGTATACGGCTAATGTGACACATTTGTGAATTTTTTCTTTTACCCCTTGATTTTTTCTGAAAATGTGATATAATGATTTTAGCACTCTTGATATAAGAGTGCTAAAAATTTTGTAAATACGACATAAAATATAAGGAGATGACCTTTCAATGGCAACAAAGAAGTTCAAGGCGGAGTCAAAGCGACTGCTTGAGATGATGATAAACTCCATCTATACTCACAAGGAGATATTCCTGCGCGAGCTTATCTCGAACGCAAGCGACGCTATGGACAAGCTGTATTTCAAATCCATGAGCGAGAATATCGGTATCACACGCTCCGATATGTCGATAAAGATCGAGGCTGACAAGGACGCACGCACTCTCACCATCACCGATAACGGTATCGGCATGACCAAGGAGGAGCTTGAAAACAACCTCGGCACTATCGCAAAGAGCGGCTCGCTCGCATTCAAGACCGAGAACGAAAAGACTGACGATGTGAATATTATCGGTCAGTTCGGTGTTGGCTTTTACTCTGCGTTCATGGTGGCAAAAAAGGTTACCGTTATTTCAAAGGCTTACGGCAGCGACGAGGCTTATATCTGGCAGAGCAAGGGCGTTGACGGCTACACCATCGAGGAGGCTGAAAAGTCCTCCTATGGCACAAAGATAATCCTTGACATCAAAGACAACGCAGACGAGGAGAACTATGACGAGTTCCTTACACCTTTCAAGATAAAGAGCCTTATCCGCAAGTATTCCGACTACATCCGCTATCCCATCATGATGGATACCGAGCATGAAAAGCTCAAGGAGGGCAGCGAGAACGAGTACGAAAAGGAGATCGTCACTGAAACGCTCAACAGCATGACTCCTATCTGGAAGAAAGCAAAGAGCGAGATAACTGACGAGCAGTACAACGGCTTCTATAAGGACAAGTATTATGATTATGACGAGCCGCTCGCGCATATCCACACACGCACAGAGGGCACAGCGACCTACACCGCGCTGATGTATATCCCCGCAAAGGCGCCTTTTGACTACTATTCCAAGAACTACGAAAAGGGTCTTACGCTGTATTCAAGCGGTGTTATGATAATGGAGAAGTGCGGCGACCTGCTGCCCGACTACTTCGGATTTGTGAGAGGACTTGTTGACAGCGAGGATCTGTCGCTCAACATCTCCCGTGAGATGCTCCAGCACGACAGACAGCTCAAGCTTATCGCAAAGAGCCTTGAAAAGTCCATCAAGAACGAGCTTAAAAAGCTGCAGAAGAACGACCGTGAGAAGTACGAGAAGTTCTGGGATGCATTCGGCACACAGATAAAGTACGGTATTTACGAGAGCTTCGGTGCAAACAAGGACAGCCTGCAGGATCTGCTGATGTTCAAGAGCAGCTTTGGCACTTATACAACTCTTGAGGAATACATCTCGCGCATGAAGGAGGAGCAGAAGTACATCTACTTTGCAAGCGGCTCGTCCGTTGCGAGAATTGAGAGCCTGCCCCAGACCGAAATGGTAAAGGATAAGGGATACGAGATACTCTACTTCACCGACCATGTTGATGAGTTCACCATTCAGATGATGCACGATTACAGCGGCAAGGAGTTCAAGTCTGTTTCCGCTGACGATCTCGGTCTTGAAACAGAGGCGGAGAAGGAAGAGATCAAAAAGGCCGAGGAGGACAACAAGGAGCTGTTCGAGTTCATGACCGAGAAGCTCAGCGGCAAGGTAAAGGCTGTAAAGCTGTCCCAGCGCCTTAAGACTCACCCTGTCTGCATCACCAGCGAGGGTATGCTCTCCCTCGAAATGGAGAAGGTGCTTTCCGCGATGCCTGAGGAGCAGGCGCGTTCAGCAAAGGCTCAGAAGATACTGGAGATCAATGCCGATCACCCCATTTTTGCAAAGCTGAAGTCTCTGTACGAGAGCGACAAGGACGCTGTTGCGAACTATGCGGATATCCTGTACACACAGGCTCTGCTTATTGAGGGCATGGCTATTGAAGATCCTGTTGAGTTTACAAATAAGCTCTGCGAGATTATGGCAAAGTAATTTTTATGCCCCGAGACAACTCGGGGCATTTTGCTACGATGATAAAAACTCCTCCCGAGTCGGGAGGAGTTAATTTTATGCAATTTTTATCAGATACCGGCAGAGTAGTTGGGAGCTTCCTTTGTGATGTAGATATCGTGGGGGGGGGACTCCTTAAGACCTGCACCAGTGATGCGAACGAACTCTGCGCGCTCCTGCAGCTCGGGGATAGTGGGACAGCCGCAGTAGCCCATACCTGCGCGGATACCGCCGACAAGCTGGAATACTGTATCAGCAACTGCTCCCTTGTAGGGTACACGACCCTCAACGCCCTCGGGAACGAGCTTCTGGTTCTTAGCCTGGAAGTATCTGTCTGCGGAGCCCTTCTTCATTGCTGCAAGAGAGCCCATGCCGCGGTAAACCTTGAACTGTCTGCCCTGATAGATCTCAACGTCGCCGGGAGCCTCTTCGCAGCCTGCGAGGATAGAGCCGAGCATTACTGTGTTAGCACCTGCTGCGAGCGCCTTAACGATATCGCCGGAGTACTTGATACCGCCGTCTGCGGTGATCGGAACACCGTACTTTGCAGCTGCACAAGCGCAGTCATAAACTGCTGTGATCTGGGGAACACCGATACCTGCAACTACACGAGTTGTACAGATAGAGCCGGGGCCGATACCAACCTTTACTGCGTCGGCGCCTGCCTTGATAAGGTCCTCTGTAGCAGCGCCTGTTGCAACGTTACCTGCTATGATAACTGCGTTGGGGAATGCGTTCTTGATGCTGTCGAGCGCCTTGATGATGTTGGAGCTGTGACCGTGTGCGGAGTCGAGCACCAGCACGTCAGCCTGAGCCTCCAGCAGAGCGCCTGCTCTGTCGAGAACGTCAGCGGTGATACCGATAGCAGCGCCGCAGAGAAGTCTGCCGCCCTTGTCACGAGCTGTGTTGGGGTACTGAACGCTCTTTTCGATATCCTTTATTGTGATAAGTCCCTTGAGGTTACCGTTGTCATCAACGATGGGGAGCTTTTCGATCTTGTGCTTTCTGAGAATGTACTGAGCCTGCTCAAGAGTTGTACCAACGGGAGCAGTAACGAGGTTCTCCTTTGTCATTACCTCGCCTACCTTCTGGGAAGGATCAGCGATGAAGCGCAGGTCGCGGTTTGTGAAGATGCCGACAAGCTTTGTGCCCTCTACGATCGGCACACCGGAGATCTTGTACTTGCCCATGAGCGCGTCAGCGTCAGCTACTGTATCGTTGGGCGAAAGGAAGAAGGGATTTGTGATAACGCCGTTTTCGGAACGCTTTACCTTATCAACTTCCTCTACCTGCATTTCGATAGGCATATTCTTGTGGATGATACCGATACCGCCTTCGCGTGCGATAGCGATCGCCATCTTGGACTCTGTAACAGTGTCCATAGCAGAGGTCATGATAGGTGTATTGAGCACGATGTTCTTTGTGAGATTTGTTCTGAGGTCGATCATGTTGGGTGTAACGTCGCTCTTTGCGGGGATGAGCAGTACGTCATCAAAGGTCAGACCTTCCTTTACGAATTTTTCGTTGTAGTTGCAGTTAAGCATGTTGTTCTCCTCACTTCCTGTTATTTTTTAGTTTTTCGCCCCATTGTATGGAAAAAAGCCGCAGTCGCATTTGCGGGCTGATGGCTTTGTTCTGGAATATATTCAGAGTATTCTTTTTAGTCTGTTTTGGGTTATTAAACATTATATCACTTCAGTCTGTTTTTTTCAAGCAATTTTTCTGCAAAAAGACAAATAAAAATAACCAAATATCGCTGTTTAAAATTCGATTATTTCGGAACTTTTCACGCTAATGAATTTTTTTGCAAAAAAATTCAGTTCAGCTATTGACTTGAAAAGCTATTTATTATAGAATAATATTATATGGGCTGTTTTCACGGGCATTGCTCTGCTTAACGCCTTTTAAATCTAGTTGAAAAGGAAATGACAAAATATATGATCAAAACATCTGCTTCACTGCTTGCCAGCAATCTTGCACAGATCGCGCTGGAGATCAGCCGCTGCAAAAAATCAGGCGTAGACTGGATCCACGTTGACGTTATGGATGGCGTTTTCGTTGACCAGATCACCTACGGCAGTCCTCTTCTCAAGTGTGTGAGAGCTTCTACCGATATGTTCCTTGATGTGCATCTGATGGTCGAGGACCCCACAAAGCAGGTAAAGCTGTTTGCTGAGGCGGGCGCTGACCTCATCACCATACACGCTGAGAGCTTCTGCTCTATCGGCGAGGTGCTCAAGGACATCAGAAAGCACGGCAAAAAGGCTGCGCTTGCTGTAAAGCCCAACACCCCTATCGAGACTGTTTATCCCTATCTGCACCTTTGCGATATGGTGCTTGTTATGACTGTTGAGCCAGGCTATGGCGGACAGGCATTTATTCCCGAGACCGTTGAAAAGATCGAAAAGCTTCGTGCTGCTGCCGACAACCTCGGCTTCAAGGAGCTTGACATTCAGGTAGACGGCGGCATCAACGAAAAGACCGCTGCGATCGTAAAGAAGGCAGGTGCAAATGTTCTTGTTGCGGGCACATCGCTGTTCAAGTCCGAGAACATGAAACAGACCTGTGACGAGCTCAAGCAGTCTGTGTGATCATCCCAGCATCTCTGAGAGTGTCGAAGTGCTTCCCGAGGATATCTCGGTGAGGTATTCACGCGTCTGGGCTGCGAAAAGTGCTGATATTTCGCCATAATCGCCGAATTCTGCGCATACCCTTTCGGTGTATTCGCATGGGTCGGTGAATATCATTCTGTATCGATCGGGACGGCTGCCGCAGTATATGCAGCAGCTTTCTCCTATATCTGCCAGCGCAGAGCACAATGCCCTGAGAGCATCTATTCCCGCTATCTCGCAGGCATAGAAGCGCTGACGCGGGACGTGTTTTTCGTTTTCAAGCGAGGAAACAAACAGCACGCAGCTCCCGTCCGAGCGCATAAACGCTTCTACCAGCAGCCGCCCATCGGGCAGAGAGACCATCTGCTGTGCGCTGAGCTGATCTATTATCCTGCAGATAAATCTCCGCATCTCGCATGGCTTGCCATCATCCGGCACGGCTGCAGCTTCGTTTTTATCCAGAGTGATCTTATATGTTGCATCGGCGAGAAGCTCTGCTTTCATATCGCACCTCTTTCTGCGGTGATCACCGCTAACTCCAAGCGAAAGGATCTTAACTGATGAAATCAATTATTGCACGAGACCCGTGCAAGATCTATTTTGAAAGATTTATATTTATGGCGGCACTGCTTATTCCTGCGTGGTTCCTTAACGGATCGCGCGTGCTGATGGTCAGTGCTGTCAGCATTGTCGTTTGTGTGGCGGCGGACTGGGTGTGCTGCAAGATACGCAAGATACCGTATGACCGCAAGGATCACAGTGTTATATTCTGGGGACTTGCCGCATCGCTTATCATGCCTGTGAGCATTCCCTATGTTCTGGTCGCATTGTCTGCCATAATCTGTGTGGTCATTGGCAAGCACATTTTCGGCGGCAAGGAGAATGTCATATTCTGCCCTTGTGCTATAGCGACGGCATTTCTTATTATATGCTATCCCTCCGAGATGTTATACTTCCCGAAGGTGGGAGAGATCGTGCCTGTTTTCGGGGATTACAGCGGTGTGCTGATCCGCGATCTCGATAACACGATGAAGCTTGGCAATGTTCCGTCGTATTCCATGCTGGATATCATGATGGGCAGAGTACCGGGTGCTATGGGCGCGGTAAGCGTCCTTGTTATTGCGGTGTGCGGCATCTGCATGGTGATCCGTCACAGCACAAGCATCTGCACGCTGCTGTCAGGCATTCTGACTGTATCGGCACTTGCGTTTGTATATCCGAGAATAGATGTTTCTCCGCTGGAGTCTGTTTTCTATGAGCTTACGAGCGGATATCTGCTGTTCGGCCTTGTGTTCCTTGCGGGCGAGCCTTATATCCTCCCTAAGCGCAGGGCTGCGAGAGTTATCTATGGCGTGGTGCTTGGATACACGACTATGATGTTCCGTTATTTCGGACAGACCGAGGGCTGCTTCCTGTTTGCTCTGCTTATAACAAATGCGCTGACGATGGGCTTTGATACTATCGTGGACAACCTGCTGTACTGGAAGCGTTCCTACATCAGCTCCTACGAAAAGAGCAAGAATGCCGCTATGCGTGGCAATATCAAGCTCACCGATACGCAGGAGATACAGCTTCCCGAAAAGTACCGCTATAATACACCTCCGATAGACGGAAAGGTGAAGAAGCACAGAAAGTCAAGAAAGCGCAGGGGAGGTAACGATAATGAGTAACAAGACCTACCCCATCTGCTTTGACGGACTTTTCCGTCAGAATATCGTGCTTACGAGCGGACTTGTAACTGCGCCGATAATCGTTGCAGCAACAACGGGCGAGCGTGCCGCGCTTCTTTCGCTTACTTTCTTCATGATATCCTATTTCACGATACTTCTCGGCAGGATCATTCCGAGAAAGCTGGTCTACACGGTCCGCATAATACTATATGCGCTTATTGCCGCAGTTGTGTTTATTCCTACTGTGCTAGTCGCAGACCTGCTTTTCCCCGATACGGTCCAGTCGGTGATGCTTTATATCGAGCTTATCGTTGTAAACTCGCTGGTGCTTGCAAAGACTGAGAGCCGCTTTTATCTTATCCCCGTATCGTCCATGGCGATAGATTCGCTGGTATATATCGCGGGATATGCGCTTGCGGCATTTGTGGTAGGAATTATCCGCGAGGTGCTTACATATGGTACAATATTCGGACTGCACCTCTGCGATGCTTTGATGCCTGCTGCAAAATCTCCGTTTTTCGGTTTTTTCCTTGTGGGAATATTCGCGGCACTGTGCCGTGCTTATTATAACAGGCGCCGCAGCAGAGAGCCTGAGGCACCCGAGCTTCTTACGAAAGGAGCGGATGACTGATGGCGGTTATTACGGCGATAATTTCTGCGGCGATGGTGTCTATCTTCGTGGAGAATGCAATTTTCGAGCGTGCTTTCGGTGCGAATGTCACTATCTACGCTTCGCGTAAGGAGTCACACGTTATCGGCTTTACGCTCGGCATAACGCTTATGACCACAGTCGCAAGCATCGTTACATACTTCCTTGACAGCCTGTTGCTGCCGCTGGAATACGGATGGCTGTTCATGCCGTTGGTATATGTTGCGGTGATAAGCGTTCTGTATATTCTGGCACTGCTGCTGATATGGTGGCTTTTCCCGAAGATGTTTGCGAGGATAAAGAAATATGCGCACCTCGCGATATTCAACTGCACGGTTATCGGTGCGCTGTTCCTTAATTCAAACTATGGCAGCGATATCTGGGCATATATAGGATATGGGCTGGGAACGGGTATCGGATTTTTCCTGGCGTGTCTGCTTCTCAACATTGCACGCGAGAAGCTGGATTCCGATAAGATACCCAAGGCTTTCCGCGGTTATCCTGTCATGATGGTCTACATCGGTGTTATCTCGCTTGCGTTTTATGCGCTGGTTGGATATACGGTAGATTTTTGAAAATAATATATTGACCACTTTGCTGAAAGGGGGAGCAAATGAGCAAGAGCAAGAAAAAAATAAAGATAAAGCACCACAAGTACAGCCTTTACAGTAAAAAGAAAAGTAAAGGAAAGCAGGCGCTTACTATAATTCTGATGATCGTTGTCGTGATCGCACTTTGTGTTGTCGGATACGGTCTTGGCAAGCCGCTTATGGACTATTTCAGCGGCAATGCAGGCAAACCTGAAGATACCACTGCTTCGTCGACATCTTCCTCAGTGCTGCCCACTGAAGAAGCGGACGAGCCAACGATAGAGGTGCAGGACACCAAGGAGGCTGAACCTGAGCAGGAGCCTCAGAAGCCTGCGGGAGTGTATGAGATAAGCGCGGCTTCTATGAAGACAGCCGACACGCTGAAAAATGCGCTTGCTTCGGCAAAGACGCAGGGCTTTGATACCGTGCTGCTGACTCTTAAGAACGATGGCGGACAGTTCCTGTACAAGACCGAGTCAGAGGTCATGAGATACGGCACGACTAATATCGTTGGAACGCTCACGGCAAAGGAGATAGCCGATATCGTAAAGGCACAGGGTATGATAGCCTATGCGGCGGTCAGCACACTGAAGGATCCTCTGACGGGCGATTATGCTGTAAACATGAGATACAACACGGCGGACGGCTATGGCTGGCTGGATGCCGCGTATGATAACGGAGGAAAGTCGTGGCTTTCGCCGTTTGAACAGGATACGGTGGATTTCATGGCTGAGATCACAGCAGAGCTTGCTACAGCAGGCTTTGACAGGATAATTCTGTGTGATGTGATGTATCCTATGTTCAAAGAGGTGGATTACAGTGTATACCTCAGCAATATGCCGCAGCTTACTAACAACAACGCAAGGGCTGCTGCGCTGTGGAATGTTGTGTCAGCGTGCAGCAATGCCGCAAAGAGCAACGGCGCAGAGGTGATGCTTCAGATGGATTCTGACGACCTTTTTGCTGCAAATCTTCTTGGAACTACCGCGGAGGCTTTCAACGAAAAGTCGAAACTTGGCGCGGTCGATGTACTGATCAATTATACACCTGAGAGCGGTGCTGCTTATGCAGCGGCAAAGAGCTTTGCGGGAAGGATCAGCAGCGCATACAGCGCAGTCAAGTACAGTGTGCGTATAGATGCGGCGATCTCCGATGCAGATGCTGAAAACATCGCAAAGGCGTTTGTGGAGGCAGGTATCGAGGTGTTTTCTGAATAATTGATGAAAACACTTGATTTATTCCCGAAAAAATAGTATAATCTATAAGAATGGTTATAAAAAAACAAAAGTAAACTACGGAGGACAACTATGAATATTTCTGAATTTCTGACATTTGCAACAAACCAGACACAGCCCGGCGGCTGGGAGAGTATGCTTACTCTTATCATTCCGCTCGGTCTTATGGTGCTTTTCTTCTACTTCTTCCTCATCAGACCTGAGAAGAAGCGCAGCAAGGAGATGCAGGATATGCTGAACAGCATCCAGGTTGCAGATGAAGTTATCACAAACGGCGGCATTATCGGTCGTGTTGTTTCTGTAAAGGAAGACACTATCCTTATGGAAACAGGCAGCGACAGAACAAAGATCCGTGTAATGAAGAGCTGCATCGCTAAGAACAACACTGTTCACGAGACTCCCGCTGAGTCCGCTCCCGAGCCCAAGGCTAAGAAGAAAAAGGGCGGCAAGCCCACAGAGATCAAGTAAAAAACAGCAAGACCTCGGCAATATTGTCGAGGTCTTTTTATGTCATTTTAATAGTGAAAATCTACAAAAACAACCCGGATAAACTTAGCGTGTTGTGGAAAATGATAAAATCTACTAGACAACACGGTGTTAGCGTGATATAATGATATATTATATATAATATCAAAGGGGCGATAGCATGGAGCTTAAAAGACTTATTTCGGACGGCGACAAGGTACAGGTGTACGAGTGCGACGGCAATGCTGTAAAGGTGTTCAAGGATACCAACGAGCCAAAGAGCGTTGTCCTGTACGAGGCACTCACGCATACCCGTGTTGAGGAAACGGGATATCCCCGTATCCCCTCGCTTGAAGGAATATACAAGGTGGATGGCAAGTGGGCGGTTGCATATACATTTGTAAAGGGAACGACACTTGCGCAGCTCATGCGTGAAAATCCCGACAAGGCTGATGAATATCTTTCGCTTATGGTGGATCTTCAGATTGAGGTCAACTCCTGCCGCAGCGCGAAGCTCAGCAAGCTGAAGGATTACCTGAAGCGCTCCATCGACAGTCTTGATGTTATTGATGATGTAAAGAAATACGAGCTGCTGACAAAGCTGGATGCAATGCCGAAGCACGTTAAGCTCTGCCATGGTGATTTCACTCCCGATAATATCATAATCGGCGACAATGGCGCGTGCGTTGTGGACTGGCTGAAGGCGAAGCAGGGCAACGCCTCGGCGGATATCGCAAAGACATATCTGCGCTTCTGCTTAAACCACAGCACAGAGTATGCGGAAAAGTACCTCAAGCTGTATTGTCAGAAGACAGGCACGGCTGTGAAGTATGTTTACGACTGGCTGCCGATAATCGCGGCGGCACAGCTTAAGTTCAAGCGTCCCGAGGAAAGGGAGCTGCTGCTGACCTGGATAGATATTGCGGATTATAACAGATAAAACAAACGGCGTATCTCATCGATACGCCGTAATTTTATACCTTAAAGCTCATACTTCGGATAATTTCCGCCGTAGATGCCCGTAACCATAACAGACAGGAAACGGAAGTCCGTACTGAGGTCTATTTCCTCGGCACTGCCCTCGCCCTGAATCCTGATAACGGGACGCAGAACAGTCTGATTTGTCTGGATGACAACGCCGTGTCTGCCGTTGGACAGACTTACCATAGTGCCGACGGGGTAGGGGTTGAACGCCCTCATAAATGCGGACGTCACATCAAAATCAAAGTGTGTACCGCATGAGCCGAGGATATATTCCTCTGCCTCTGCAACCGACCACGGCTTTCTGTACGGACGGTTTGATGTAAGCGCGTCAAATACGTCGCACACCGCGATTATTCTCGCGATGAGCGGAATATCCCTGCCTTTCATACCTGTGGGATAGCCTGTACCGTCGTATTTTTCATGGTGGAAAAGCACACCTGACATGATATTGCCTGTAAAGGTGTTGTTACCGCTGTTTTTGAGCACATTGTAGCCTATGTAGGGGTGACGCTTGATCTCTGCAAATTCTGCATCGGTAAGCTTGCTGGGCTTGATGATGATATCATGGTCGATGCTGGATTTTCCGATATCGTGCAACAGTGCGGAAACTATGACTTCCTTTGTGTCCTTTTTGGAGAGATTAAGCTGATATGCCACGCTCGTTGCAAGCATAGCAACGCGCAGGCAGTGCTTATAGGTGTAGTCATCGTAGTTCTGCAGCGCTATCATCTGGTTTCCGAGATATGTAGCGTCGTTTCCGATATCAACAAGGATATCGTCTGCGATGTCGTTTACTTTCTGCACAGCCTGAGTTGACAGCTCTTTTATTTCGCTGTCTGTTTCAAAGATAGAGTTCAGCTCGTACAGTGCCTTGCCTATGTGCTGATTTTTGATCTCCTCGGGCGTTTCGGGACGTTTTTCCTCAATGACCGGGACCTCTTCCACCACAGGCTCGGGTGCAGCGGGAGCTGCAGGCGGTGCATCAATTACGGGAACACGGGAAGACAGCATAGCATGATCGTCGCCGATGATATTTACGGACTTTATGCCTTTTTTGCGCAGCATGCTTATCATCTCTGCTGTAAGGAAGGTTCCTCGCATCAGCAGAGTGCGATAATCGGTAGCTGACGTTGAGGTAACGTCCTTAGCAAGCACCATGCCTTCTATCAGGTTGTCAACTGGTACAATAATCATAGTATCACTCCAAAATCAGTCGGGGTATCGGGGTGGTTTATTTCCATAGGGGGTTCTGATAAATTCCGCTTTTTACATTGTCGATAAGTGTAAGCTTTGCCTGTTCAACGTCAGCCGCGTAGGTTATACCAAACCACACGCTGTCTGTTGTAAGATTACGCATCTTGTAGCCGTTTTTATGTATCTCGGCGTCAACGGCATCTGCGATAGTAAGCTCTGCCTTAGGCTCGTCTGCGGCAAGCGACTGAAGAAACTCAGAGAAGCGCTGCTCAAGTCTTGGCAGGAACTCTGCGCCAAAGCCCCACATGCTCATTGAAACAGTATCGTATTCATCGAGGGTACGAGCCTCGCCGTTATACTGACCTGTGATAACTCCGTTTTCGCCGCGCTTTATTCCGCGTGTTTCCTGAACGCTCTGAAGCAGTCCGTCGTCATCAGCAACACAGACACCGCGGTTTACTGTGCCGAAGTCGGACAGTGTGTTTTTCAGCATAAAGCCAACGGAGCAGCCATCCGCATTGAAATCCGAAAGGAAGCCGCCAAGTCTCATAAATGCATCTCTGCCATAGAAATCATCTGCATTTATTACAGCGAACGGTCCGTCCAGCACGTCCTTGCAGCACCACAGTGCGTGTGCAGTGCCCCATGGTCTTTCGCGCGAAGGGAAGTCATTCTCGCGGCAGGGAAGCTTGTCAGGGGACTGTATAACGTAATCCACCTTTATGTGCTGAGCTGTTCTTTCGCCGATCGTGCTTTTAAAGAGCTGCTCTATATCCTTACGGATAATGAATACAACTCTGTCAAAGCCTGCTCTTATCGCATCGTAAACAGAATAGTCTATCAGCAGCTCGCCCGAAGGACCGAGCGGTTCAAGCTGCTTTATCCTTTCGCCGAAGCGAGAGCCCATGCCTGCAGCAAGGACTACTAAAGTAAGGTTAGCCATAGCGGACTCCTTTCTGTGCCAAAAATGGCGGGGTTATCGCCGTCATGATTATTTTAAGCCATCAATGGATTCGTTGATCTTTGAGAGCTTTTCTTCAGCCTTAGCAAGCTTTGCGCGCTCGTTCTCGATTTGCTGTGCGGGAGCCTTTGCAAGGAAGCCCTCGTTATTCAGTTTTTTGGAGAGGAATTCGATATCCTTTTCAGCCGCCTTCTTCTCCTTTTCGAGACGTGCCAGCTCCTTTTCCTTGTCAACAAGCTCGCCCATAGGCATGAATACTCTTGCGCTGTCGGAAACAACGGTCATCATGCCCTCTGTATCGGTAACGCTCTCGCAAACAGTGAACTCGCCTGCGCCTGCAAGCTTCTCAAAGAATGCCTTGCAGCCGTTGAACAGCTCGGTGAACTTTGTTTCAACGATCATGGTTACCTTTTTGGAGGGAGGAACGTTAAGCTCGTTGCGCTGTACACGGATAGCCTTGATAACGTCAACTATCTTAGAGAATTCATCCTGCTCTGCCGCGAAGTGGAGCTTTTCGTCGTACTCGCACCACTTTGCGATCATGATGCTTTCTGTTTCGGCACCGGGCATGGAGCTCCAGATCTCTTCTGTGATGTAAGGCATGAACGGGTGCAGCAGCTTCAGAATTCCCTGCATGATGTAAACAAGTACATTCTGCGCAGCAAGTGCTGTTTCGCCGCCTGCAGCAATACGGGGCTTTGTAAGCTCGATATACCAGTCGCAGTAGATATCCCAGATGAAGTCTGTGAGGTTCTGTACTGCGATGCCAAGCTCATAGCTTTCAAGGTTAGATGTAACGTTCTTTACAACGTCGTTGTAGAGGGAGAGCACCCACTTGTCCTCGATGGGGAGGTTTTCGGGAAGCACTGCCTTGTCAAAGTCCTCGGGGAGGTTCATCAGAATATATCTGGAAGCATTCCAGAGCTTGTTTGCAAAGTTTCTGGAGTTTGTAACCTTTGTTTCTGTCCAGCGCATATCGTTACCGGGTGCGTTACCTGTAACGAGAGTCAGACGCAGAGCGTCTGCGCCGTATTTGTCGATTATCTCGAGCGGGTCAACGCCGTTTCCGAGGGACTTGCTCATCTTTCTGCCCAGTTCGTCACGAACCAGACCGTGGATAAGTACATCCTTGAAGGGCTTTACACCTGTATGCTCAAGACCGCTGAAGATCATTCTTGCAACCCAGAAGGGAATGATATCATAGCCTGTTACAAGTGTTGTTGTGGGATAGAAATAATCCATCTCGGGAGTCTTTTCGGGCCAGCCGAGTGTGGAGAAGGGCCACAGCGCAGAGCTGAACCATGTATCGAGGGTATCCTCGTCCTGCTTCATGGGAGCACCGCACTTCGGGCATACGGAGATGCCGTCGAGTGTGATCTCGGTGTGATTGCAGTCCTTGTTCTGGCAGTAGTAAGCGGGAATTCTGTGTCCCCACCAGAGCTGACGGGAGATACACCAGTCACGGATGTTTTCCATCCAGTAGAGATAGCCGTTCTCAAAGCGCTTGGGAACATATCTCAGCTCGCCGCTCTTTACAACGTCGATAGCGGGGCCTGCGAGAGGCTTCATGGATACGAACCACTGATAGCTTGCTCTGGGTTCAACGGTAGTACCGCAGCGCTGGCAGCAGCCAACATTGTGCTTGTGGGGCTCGACCTTTACAAGAAGACCCTGTGCCTCAAGATCGGCAACCATAGCCTTTCTTGCAGCGTAGCGCTCCATGCCTGCGTACTTGCCGCCAACGTCCTCGCGGATAGTTGCGTCATCGTTCATCATGTGGATAAGGGGCAGATCGTGGCGCTTTCCAACCTCAAAGTCGTTGGGGTCGTGTGCGGGTGTGATCTTAACGCAGCCTGTACCGAACTCCTTGTCAACGTACTCGTCGGCAACGATCGGGATCTCACGGTCTGTGAGGGGCAGCTTCAGCATCTTGCCAACAAGATGTGTGTAGCGCTCGTCGTCGGGGTGAACTGCAACGGCTGTATCGCCGAGCAGTGTCTCGGGACGTGTTGTGGCGATCTCAAGGTAGCCGCTTCCGTCTGCGAGGGGGTAGTTGATGTGCCAGAAGAAGCCGTCCTGCTCCTCGTACTCGCACTCGATATCGGAAATAGATGTCTTACAGTTGGGACACCAGTTGATGATGCGCTCGCCGTGGTAGATAAGACCCTTGTTGTACAGGTCGATGAATACCTTCTGTACAGCCTTGGAGCAGCCATCGTCCAGTGTGAAGCGCTCGCGCTCCCAGTCGCAGGACGAGCCGAGCTTTTTCAGCTGCTCTACGATACGGCCGCCGTAAACGCGCTTCCATTCCCATGCTCTTTCGAGGAAGCCGTCACGACCGATGTCATCCTTTGTTACGCCGTCCTCTTTCATAGCTGTAACGATCTTAGCCTCGGTAGCGATAGACGCATGGTCTGTACCGGGCAGCCACAGAGCGGAGTAGCCCTGCATTCTTCTCCAGCGGATAAGGATATCCTGAAGTGTGTTGTCGAGAGCGTGGCCCATGTGCAGCTGGCCTGTGATATTGGGCGGAGGGATTACGATAGTATAGGGCTTCTTCTTGGGGTCGATCTCAGCGTGGAAGTAACCCTTTTCCTCCCAGTTTTTATAGATTCGATCCTCAAACTCCTTAGGAGCATAGGTCTTGGCAAGTTCTTTTCTCATTGGTATAATTGTCCTTTCGTTATGTGAGTGCAGGCTGGCGATAAAGCGCCACCTGCGTCGTCACTCACATAATGGCAGGCACAAAGCCTAGCCATTACGCGAGTTCCTAGCATCTGGTACTTTCTCGCCATCCTTTTATAATTTGTATATATAGGGGCGATTTTTTGTAGCCTCTGCAAAATCACAACTATTTGTTTTTCAGCGAATTCACAAGCTCCTCATCGGGGGCGACATACAGTGTTCTGTTGTTTGTGAAGATAACCATGCCGGGCTTTGCGCCTGCTGGCTTTTTCACGAATTTCACTGCTGTATAATCGACAGGTACCTGCGAGGACTCTCGTGCCTTTGAGTGGTAAGCTGCAAGCTGTGCCGCCTCAAATATCGTCTGCTCGGGAGCTTCCTTGCCCTCCGTCCTTATAATGACGTGAGAGCCTGCGATCTCCTTTGTGTGCAGCCATATATCGGTAGCCTTTGCGGTTTTGAGGGTAAGCTGATCGTTCTGCTTGTTATTTCGTCCAACGAGGATATCAAAGCCCTCGCTTGAACGGAATTTAAGCGGCTCGCTCTGCTTTTTGACCTTTTCGTCGGGGCGGACTCCGCCCTTAAGGTATCCCTGCTCGCGAAGCTCCCTGCGTATCTCGGCAAGGTCGGTCTCGCTTTCTGTACGGCTTACCGCGTCAAACACGCTGTCGATATAGACAAGCTCCTGCTGACCCTTTCCGATAAGCTCGGTCAGCATCTTTTCGGCAGTGTCGAGCTTTCTGTACTCGTTGTAGTATTTCTGCGCGTTCTGTGCAGGGGTAAGGCGCGAATCAAGCGCTATCTCCCGCGGCTCGCCCGTGTAGAAATCCTCCAGCGTGCATTTTGTCATGCCTTTTTCGAGTCTGTATATGTTAGCGTTTATCATATCGCCGCAGACTCGGAATACCTCGCGCTCGGAGCAGTCTGAAAGCTCTTTTTTCTGAAGCTCGATCTTTCTCGAAACTCGCTCGTAAGCATTCATCAGCAGCTTCAGAAGGTCGTGAGCGCGCTGTTTGGTGCGCTCTGTCTTTCCTGCCGCCGCAAAGAAGCTGTCAAGCAGCGCGTTTGCGCTGTCGCAGTGCGATACGAGCATCGCGGTCGAGTACTGCTCGATATTTATAAAGCAAAAGTCCTTTTTTCTGCCGTTAAGGTCGGAAACCACAGTGAATTCCGCCTCGCCGCAGAGGGCTTTTTTCGCCTTGTTAAGTATAAATCTCAGCCTGTCGCGCGCGCTGTCTGAAAGCTCGCTGCATACTGCGTCAGCATCCTTTGCTGCATAGTATGCACATTCTCTCGCGAATATCGGAGAAACGCCCTCTAAAACAGCCGTAAGCTTTTTGGATAGACGCTCGGGGCTGCCCTCTATCGCTGCCAGTACATCGTCTGCGCTGCAATCCAGCAGGCAGAGTCGGTCCTCGCGGGGCGGGGTCTCATACTCGATATTCGGCAGCACACGGCGTACTGATGAAATATCATCGGTGACTCGCTTCACGCTGTCGATGACTCGTCCGTCACGGACAAGGATGATATTGCTGTGGCGACCCATGATCTCTGCGATAAGCGTGTTTGTCACGATATCACCGATCTCATTGGTGCACTCAAAATCAAAGTAAAGTATGCGTTCCAGACCGTCCTGACGAATTGCCGTAAGCCGTCCGCCGCCGAGGTGCTTTCGCATCAGCATACACAGCATAGGCGGCTGCTGCGGATTTTCAAACGCAGCCTCCGTGAGGTTTACCCTCGCGCTCATGCTGTTTGCGGAGAATATCAGCTTTTTCGTGCCGTCGCGGAACGTGCGCAGGGAGATCACAAGCTCCTCGCGCGAGGGCTGATATACCTTGTCCACACGGCTGCCGATAAGCGGCGAAAGCTCGTTTTTGACGATGTGAAGAAACGCTCCGTCAAGGGACATGGTATCAGCTCCTTTCAAGAGTTAACTTATTTGTATTATGCGTAATTACACGGTTCGATGTCGTTGTCGGCGGCAAATATCGGCACTTCCTTGAAATGCTTGCTGAGCAGCGCAGCAATGCGGTGTGTAGCGCATTTTTCTGTGCCGAAATGACCCGCGTCAACAAGCACGAAGCCACTGTTTATTGCATCTATCCAGATATTATGCTTTATATCGCCCGTGACAAGCGCGTCGCAGCCGCGGTCTATCGCAAGCTGCATAGTGCTTGCGCCTGAGCCCGAGCATACAGCCACACGCTTTATCTCTCGTTCAATGGGAGTGTAGCGCACTCCGCCGAGGTCAAGAGCGTTCTTGCAGTGTTCGGCAAGTGCTTTTGGGGTAAACGAAAAATCAAGATCGCACACTGAGCCGAAGCCAAGACCATCTGGATGCACAGGCTCCAGATCACCACCTGTTGCAGTAAATCCGAGCAGCTCCAGCAGTGTATCACCGACGCCGTTTTCCGCCATATCGAAATTCGTGTGCATAGCGATCGCGCTGATATTGTTCTGCACGAGCTTGTATACGGGGTTTGGCGGGCATACGCATTTCAGCGGGTCGAAAATAACGGGGTGGTGCGAAATGATGAGGTTTGCATTTTTCTTTACTGCTTCATCAATGATCGCATTGGTTATATCAAGGCAGGTGCAGATGCCTGTAACCTCGAAATCCATTCCGCCCGTCAGCAGACCTACATTGTCGTGAACGGCTGTGTTGAACGGTGCGATAGTGTTTATGTAGTCGTAAACATCTCTTACTGTCATGGCAGTTCCTCTGCTTTCTTCATGATCTTATCAGCAAGCGCGCGAAGCTTCTGCGCCTCATCAGCGAAGCTGTCCGAGCTTTCCATTCCGCGTGCGTTTTTGAACAGCTTTTCAGCTGTCAGCCGCAGGAATTTCGGGTCAGCGACCTTGCCTGTATAGGCGAAAAGCTCATCGATCTCGCGTTGTGTGCCGGTATATGCTGCAAGCATGATCACATAGGCGCGCTTTCCGTCGTATGCCGTGTGTTCTTCAAGTATCTCAAAGCCGTCCGCATACAGCCTTTGGCGGAGCATCTCGGGCTTTGTCATAGGCTGCAGGATAAAACGTGTATCCTCTGAGAGAAAGCGGCAGCCTGCGATTATATCGGCGATGAGCTCGCCGCCCATGCCGCAGATGATGACATCGTCTGCATATTCGATCGCTTTCAGTCCGTCGGACTTTACAACGCGCACATTGTCGCAGCTTTCCTGTGCTACCGTATGACGGGCAGCCTCAAGGGGACCGTCGTTGATATCGGACGCGATGACCTCTTTTGCGCCGTTTTTTGCAAGCCAGCAGGCAAGCAGCGCGTGGTCAGTACCTACATCGCATACAGCAACGCCCTGACGCACCATCGCCGCAGCCGTGTTAAGCCTGTTGTCCAGCGAGATCATCTTAACCGCCCATTACCTCGTTGAGCTTCTTTACGATCTCGTCAGCGTCTACGCCGTGTACCATGCAAGCCTGCTCAACGCTCTCGCCTCTTGCGGAGGGGCAGCCTAAGCAGTGCATTCCCATGCCGAGGAAGATGGGTGCAGCAGCCTCGGGATTTGTATCAAGAATATCGCCGATGATAGTGTCTTTTGTGATTACCATAATATTTAATTCCTTTCTTTTTGTGCGGGAGAATATACCTCACCATTGTATAAATATACATATTATATTATAGCATAAACCAGTCTGTTTGTCCAGTAGTATTAGCAGAAAAACAGCTATTATGCCACGAGACGCGATGCCCCCTTTTGCAAAATGCCCAAGAAAAGGTGCTGGCTGTTGTGGTAATATACAAAAAACCGCCATTTTGTTATAAAAACTTGTGAAAAGTGGTGACAAAACGGGCGGAATGTGTTATAATAAAATCAGAAAATACCCCTAGGAGGTGCGTTTTATGTCAAGAAAGATCATAACCATTACAAGACAATACGGAAGCGGCGGCCGTGAGATAGGCGAACAGCTTGCGAAGAAGCTCGGGGTCGAGTTTTATGACAACAAGCTGCTGGAGCTTGCGGCGGAAAACAGCGGCATCCACAAGAACCATTTCCACGAGAACGACGAAAAGCGTACCAACAGCTTTTTGTACCTGCTCTCGACGACTTACGGGCAGGGTGGTATCCCGTTTGACGACACGCTGTTCTTTGCACAGCTGAATACTATCCAGAAGATCGCTTCGGAGCAGGATTGCCTTATCATGGGCAGATGCTCGGATTATGCTCTGCGTGATTTCAATAATGTGCTGAACCTTTATATAGGCGCGCCGCTGGAGTTCCGTGTAAAGCGTGCTATCGAGGTCTACGGCATAGAGGAAAAGCACGCTGAAAGCTACGTTAAGCGGATCGACAAGCAGCGTACATCGTATTACAATTATTACACAGACAAGCGCTGGGGCCAGCCTCAGAACTATCAGCTGTGCCTTGACAGCTCTGTACTCGGCATTGATGGCACAGTCAAGCTTATCGAGGATTTCGTGAAGATGTATTATAAGGATTGATATACTATTATAATATAACAAAGGCGGCTTTTCAGCCGCCTTTAGTTTATGTAAAGCAAAATGCAGTTCCGTAAGGGCGCTTTGAGTCGAGAATGCAAGGATACCAACAGTGAGCGTTTTTGCAAAGCAAAATGCAGTGCCGTAAGGGCACTGCAAGACGAACTGTTGCAACGAGAAAAACTCCATGTACAGTATACTTTTGAAGCAAGCAGGCATCCAAGCGTTTTTGCGAAGCAAAACAAAGTGCCATAAGGGCACTTTGAGCCGAGAATGCAAGGCTACCAACAGTGAGCGTTTTTGCAAAGCAAAATGCAGTGCCGTAAGGGCACTGCAAGACGAACTGTTGCAACGAGAAAAACTCCATGCAACGCATGGAGTTTTTCTCTGTGGCACCCCTTGTAG
>JAZQEQ010000080.1:0-2194 GCA_045539055.1 Oscillospiraceae bacterium
GCACCTCGGGTGATGAGTCTGCGGTACGCGAATATATAATGAATAACATTACTGCTGATGAGGTCACAGTAGATAATCTTGGCAACCTCATAGTGTTCAAAAAAGGAAAAGCACGTCCAAAGAACAAGGTGATGCTTGCCGCACACATGGATGAGGTCGGCTTTATGGTAACAGATATCACTGAGGATGGCTTCCTGCGTTTCGGAGCAGTCGGCGGTATTGATCCGCGTGTAGTTCTCGGCAGGGGAGTGCGCTTCAGAAACGGTACTCTCGGTGTTGTCGGTACAAAGGCTACTCATCAGCAATCCGCTGACGAGCGGAAAAAAGCTCCTGATTTCGTAGATATGTTCATTGATATTGGTGCTAAGGACAAGGAGGCTGCTGAGAAGCTCGTTTCGCATGGCGATACAGCCTGCTTCGACAGCGATTTCTTTGGCTTTGGGGACGGCTTTATAAAAGGCAAGGCTATCGATGACCGTGCAGGCTGTCTTATTATGATGGATATGATAAACAGCGAGCTTCCGTATGATATGTGGTTTGCTTTTACTGTTCAGGAGGAGGTCGGCACTCGCGGCGCAAAAGCTGCCTCCTTCGCGATCGAGCCGGATATAGCACTCGTTCTTGAAACTACCACCGCCTGCGATATTGCAGGAGTCGGCGGAGATAAGCGTGTTTGTCAGCTTGGCAAGGGTTGTGTTATCTCGTATATGGACAGAAGCACCATTTATAATAAGGAGCTGTACAAGCTTGCATTCGATACTGCTGAAAGGATAGGCGTCCCTGCCCAGACGAAAACTGTAGTTGCAGGCGGCAATGACAGCGGTGCTATCCATGTCAGCCGCGGCGGAGTGCGTACCTGTGCACTGTCAGTGCCCTGCAGATATCTTCACTCGCCGTCATGCGTCATCAAAATGAGCGACTTTGAGGCAACAAAGGCTCTCGCCGTTGCAATGGCAGAGGCTTGTGCTGAATTATGATAAAGCAGATATTCAATCCTGACGAGTTAGTTGAGCTTCCCGCAAAAGGGCTTGAAGCCCAGAAAATACGTGCGCTTTTCAATGCTTACGGCACTAAATATGATTTCTGTCGCTTTTATCGACAGGGAAACAGCTATATTTCTGTGCTTGACGGTTCAGTGGTTGTATGCGAAGACGGCGCCTGCGATTATACTGAGCTTGCAGATTTTATAAGAATGCAGGGCTTTTCGGACATTTTCTGCTCTGAAACGGCAGGAAAAAAGCTCGCAAATGTGCTTGACAGCAATTGCGAGCTTGTGAGTCTGATGAAGTTTATAGGTGGCACGGGTGGATGTGATTTTGATGCGGATGTGCCGCTTTCTGACGTTTTTGCAATAATCCGCGAGGGCTTTGATATCGAATTTGAGCCGTGGTACCTTGATATGTCACACCGTGTAAGGCATGGTGTAACTAGATGTTGTACAGTCGATAACAAGGCTGCGCTTGTTGTTCAGCACGATATCAATGGCGAAGCGCTGATATCACAGGTAGCTTCGCTCAAAGCGCGCAGGGGAGAGGGCTACGCAAAGAAGCTGGTTGCTTCGGTTGCCGCAGGCCTTGCTCCGAGTGAGGTATATGTTGTCTGCGAGGACGCACTTGTTGGATTTTATGAGAAATGTGGGTTTAAGATTATAGGGGGAAAATGTGTGATAAACGGTGATAGGAGGAGTTCGGATGGCATTCGTCAACGAGAGGTTAAGCGCTGAGCAAAGAGAGGAGTTTTGGTCACGTGGGATCACTTATAGTTTAAATGGTTTTGACTACAGACACCTTGAGCCGTATTGTTGGACGTGCGACAATGAACGAAATATGTATTTGATTTATGTCGGTGTGACTTGTCGTGATACTCCTGATGAAAGAGTCTTCTTTTTTTTATGTGATTATGGCAGCTTTGTTATAACGCTTCGATTGAAAAAAGAAAGGCTGAACGATGCTGTAATAAGGCTTAAATGGGATAAATTTAATATTTTGTCTCAATATGATAAAAGCTGCGATATTTCGGTTTTGAAACAGGATGTTTCAGAAGCGTTAAAAGCATTCGAGCTTTTTGGCAAGCCTGAATTTAAGCTTCGAGACCAATTTGATCAAGTTGACTTTGTATTTGAACTGTGAGTTGTAAAACCTGTAAATGACACAACATCGTGTAATTTAGGGGGATGCTTGTTAAATAGTAAAGA
>JAZQEQ010000081.1:0-11389 GCA_045539055.1 Oscillospiraceae bacterium
GGTCACCTGCACCGAAGCGCTGTGCGATGAGTATTCCAGCGCCTGTTGCAAGTCCTATACACAAAGCAAAGAATAAATATGTGATCGAGCCTGTCGATCCTACCGCGGCAAGCTTATCGCTGCCAAGAAACTTTCCGACTATTGCGGAATCCACTATATTATATAGCTGCTGAAATATATTGCCTACCAGAAGCGGCAGCGAAAAACGCAGTATCTGCCCAAGCTCGCTGCCCTCTGTCATGCTTTTCACATAAGTTGCCATCTTGTCACCTTTTATTTTCTACACTGTCAGGTTATTTTATATACATTTGTAGACATCCCTGTACAAACGATCACGAATCTTTATATATTCGCTTTCCGAAAGCCTGTCGGGTGCTGACATTATCTTGAGAGGGATCGGGCTTTCGCCTTCCATAAGCGGCGGCTGGATATAATCATAATCATTATACTCAAAGCCAAGGCGCTGATAGAAAGCTATCCTTCGTGCTGCGATATGACTGTCGCAAGGCGGTTCTGCCTCGAGCACGATCGGCTTGCCGCCAACGGCAGCACGAAACTCGCTCATAAGGAGCGAACCCGTTCCCTGTCCGCGAAGCTCGGGCGCGACAGCAAAATGCTCGACATAAAGGAACTCTCCGAGATCCCAATAATTAAGAGCTGCCTTCAGCCCGTCAGGAACGTAGCACAGGCAGTGGAATTCCTCGCTACTGAACTCAGCGAGATGCCCCGAATAAGTTCTGCGTTCACTCGTGGGAAACGATATCTCAAGCAGCGAAAACAACTGGTCGAACATATCCTTTCCGATCATATCGTTCTTGCTGTAAACAACTAAATTATCCATACACACTCTTTCCGAAAACTTAAATAATAGTACTTTGCAAAACTTGATTATATCACTATAGAGGCAATTTGTCAACATTTATTATCGCTGTAATTTTGTACAGGCGTGCAGTAATAGAATTACAGCGAGGTGATACAGATGCTCGAGATATTTATACAAATGGCGCTTGAAAATCTGCTTTTCTTCGGACTGCATCTGGAAAACAGGAATATGTTTCCGAAGCAGTTGTCCAGGAAAGAGGAAGAAGCGTGCATAAAAATGATAGCAAACGGCGACAGTGAAGCAAGAAACACTCTGATAATCCACAATCTGCGCCTTGTTGCATATATCGTGAACAAAAATTATCCTGACGCAAACGATCAGGATGATCTTATCTCAATAGGAACGATAGGTCTGATAAGAGCTGCAGAAACATTCGACTATAACAAAGGCAATCATTTTTCGACCTATGCTTCTAAGTGTATTGATAACCAGATCAAGATGCATTTCCGCAAGATCAAGCACCAGCTCACCGAGATCTCTATCAGCGAGCCGATTGATTCCGATAGCGAGGGTAACGCACTAACACTTGCCGATATATGCAGTTCTGATATAAATGTCGAGGACGATGTGCTGCTTAAGATAAATTCTGAAAAGCTGTACCGCTTCATTGAGGAAGAGCTTGATGAGCGCGAGCGCGAGATCATCGCTAAACGTTACGGTATCCCTGATAAAGACGGTCGCGTATACAAGCCGCTGACTCAACGTGAGATAGCAAAGGAGCTGAAAATTTCGCGCTCGTATATTTCAAGGATCGAGAAAAGAGCGTTGGAGAAGCTAAGGGAGAGGTTTGGGTGAGCTGTACGATAGAGAACAGTTCTGATTTTAATAACTTTTATCGCTAAAAATTCTATATAAAAAACGGGAGCAGATACTGCTCCCGTACTTATTTTTTTACAGACCGATCAAATATCTGTTTAGCCTGCAAGCATCGCAAGTATCTGTGCTTTAGGCTTTGCGCCTGTCGAACTGCTTACGATCTCGCCATTTCTCATCACAGCAAGCATCGGAATACTGTATACTCCGAACTGCTGTGCAAGCTCGGGCTCCTCATCAACATTCACTTTGCACACAAGGTACTGAGGATTTTCGCTTGCTATCTCATCAACGATAGGCGATACCATCCGACAGGGGCCGCACCAATCCGCATAGAAATCTATCAACACAGGCTTTGTGCTGCTTTTGACCTCATCAAAATTGTTTATTCCTAATTTTACTGCTGACATAATTATCTTCCTTTCAATAGTTTATCATCTGAATCGCGTCATTTTTCCATATTCATCAAAAGCACTTGCCATCCTTGCAATCCACTGTATTGCCGCAGCGATAGCAAAGCTCGTTAGGGCATTGCTTTTTCTGTATCATATCTACAATATTTCGCACCGTGGTTTCCGCGATGTTTTCCAATGCTTCCTCAGTGAGGAAAGCCTGATGCGAGGACACGATGACATTGGGCATAGAGATGACCCTTGCAAGTGTATCGTCCTACATGATATGCCCCGTATAATCCTCAAAGAAGAAGACAGACTCCTCCTCATACACATCAAGGCACGCAGCGCCCACTTTACGCGACTTTATTCCTGCAAGGAGTGCCTCGGCATCCACAAGCGAGCCTCTGGAAGTATTGAGTATGACAACACCCTGCCTGCACTTTGCAAGAGAAGCTTCGTTTATGATATGATAGGTATCATCAGTAAGAGGACAATGCAGTGAGATTATATTACTGTTCTCGAAAAGCTCGTCCAGACCGACATATCTTATCGTATCGCCGTTATCAAGTCCCTCAGCAGGATACTTGTCATAAGCCAGTACTTTCATTCCAAATCCGCGGCAAATATCAATAAACACACGTCCGATCTTACCGGTACCAATGACTCCCACAGTTTTTCCGTGGAGATCGAAGCCTGTCAGACCGGAAAGGCTGAAATTGAAATCCCTTGTCCTGATGTAAGACTTATGTATGCGTCTTACAGAGGTCAATAACAGTGCCATTGTGTGCTCCGCGACAGCATAAGGCGAATAAGCAGGAACGCGAACAACATGCATCTTGCCGAAAGCGTGCTTCATATCAACATTATTGAAACCTGCGCATCGAAGTGCAATGATATTTACTCCCATCTCATGCAGACTGTCAATAACCTCAGCGTTAACAGTATCGTTGACAAAGATGCACACTCCGTCATAGCCCTTTGCAAGCTTTACTGTATCAGTATTGAGCTTGGTCTCATAAAACTTGAACTTCACTCCGTTTTCACTGCCGTATTTTTCGAAAAACGGCTTGTCATAAGGCTTGGCATCAAAAAAAGCTATTTTCATCAGCGTTCCCTCCTTGACCATTTCTATATTTTGTATCTATAGTATAATACATTTTTCCTATAATATCTGTTGAATTTTCAACAAAACAAGAAAATTATATAATAGCGCAGACTTATCACATACCAAAATACTCCGCAAAGACCTCGTCCGCATAGCTCAGTGCAACATCGGGGAGATCATAACCCTTGAGTTCTGCGACTTCTCTGGCGGTCTGCGCGAACAAGGTTTTTGTCGCATCCAATGAGGCTATCATATCTTCCCTTTCATAATGTGCAAAGCACCTCGGCAGAGTGGTCTTTATCTGCTCGTCAGCCCAGCGTTCCAGAAATCTTCCGTCATGCCAGACATCACTTGCGTACTTGCTTACAGTGTACATCTCAAGCATCTTCAGGAGATGGTTTTTAAGATATGCATCAATACACATCTTCGCAGTCCACAGCTCACCGCGGAGTATCTTTTTAGATGCCCATACGACATGGAAGCAGAAATCATTCACAAGATTTATGTACTCAGATCCGCTAAGCTGATGATACTTGACCTCGTGGCTGACGTATTCGCAAAGCAGCTCCCCTATACCCATAGTATCATAAAGCACTGTATAGCCCCTGTTGCACACCCAGCCTGCAATACCCTCTTTGGCTGCGGCAGTAAGCTGCTCGGGAGTGAAAACTATCATATCCACGTCAAGAGCATCTTTATATAGCACTCTCCGCTCCTTGCCGCCGCCGAGGGTAGGCTCAACGAAGGATATCCTTACATCACCAAGCAGTTCAGGGATATTGCCGTACAGCCACTTATCGGTATCATCCGCTGCAATTATGAGGTCAAGGTCGGAGTATTCATCAGCTTTGAACTCGCTTCTGGTCGATGAGCCGATAGCTACCACCGCTCTGATGCCATCATCAGCATTGGCAAGCTCCAGTAATCTCGACTTTATCTGCGCATATCTGTCCTGCATTTTATCACTGCCTTTCGATTTGATATGTATGATTACAGTATACCATAATTCCATTGGTTACGCAATATAAGATCGGCAGAGAATAACTCTCTGCCGATGCTATTATTCAATTCATTCCGAACATATCTCAATCGCTTTTGCAACAAGATGATCCTCACCATTATCGAAGATAGCCTTTACAGCTTCCTCATCAAAAGGAATTCTGATGTCTATGTCATTGCCGCTCTCGCAGTCTGCACCTGAATCAACCGATACATCTCCGTTCTCATCCAGCAGAAGCGAGCCCGAAAAGCTAAGCATGGTGTCATTATCATACCGCACGCCACCAACTCCCTGTGCTGAGCCATTTGGCTCGGTAAAGCCGATTATCGTCACATCGGGCATACCCTGCATTACTTCAACAAGGTGATCGGCGGCACTTACACTGTTGTGATTTACGATTATAGTGACCTTTCCGTCCCAGAGATCTTCACCTGTAACGTAATTTGCTGTATCGGGAATAAATCTGCCGTTTTCGTCAGTAACATAGCCGCCTGCGGCATCGCTCCAGAGCGCATCTGTGCAGTAGTAATGCTCGCCAACGGGTGCGAATATCGAAGCTATCGCTTTTACCATTCCGCCGTCGCCGCCCGAGTTATCTCGCATATCCAGAATAATATGATCCTTGCCCTGTGTCTTGAGTTCCTCAAGCTTCAATGTGATATCGTACTTCAGCCCTCTGTAATCGCCGCTTTCCATTGCCTGACTGTCAGACATCATCATCTTTATGCGAAGCGCAGCAGTATTATCGTCGATGTCCTCCCACATGAGGTGACCTGTTTCGATGCCGCCTGTAATAGCGGTGAGCGCATCCACAAGTCTGCCGCTGTAATATGCGCCAAGCTTCGGAAGAACAACAGTCTTTTCATTGCCGCTGTCATCAATAAAACCAACGGTGATACTGTCGCCGCCAGTTCCGCCGCAAAGGATAGTACGGAAGAACTCGCGATTGTCCTTGTCAGCGAAGGAGAAGTATTTCAGAGCTTCATCGCTGATGTTTTCGGGACTTACGCCGTCCCATGATGTAATTATCGTACCGTTATGTATACCTGCTCTTGCTGCCTCGCTGTCAGCCGCAACATTCACCGCTGCAGTTCTGCCATCGGAGAGCATCATAGGCGCAAGACCATAGTCATTGCCCAGAACGATATCATACATCTCGGTCATGCCCTGCTCATAGTTTTCTGCCCAGGCATATCCGACATGACCATCTTTGAAACGTGCACAGAATTCAGTCCAGACGATAAGGTTCTGGATATCGTCCTGTGAGCTGTTTACCTCCTCAAAGCGCGGCAGGAATTCATCATAGAGTGCGTCAAAATCGATACCCTTGTGGTCGGCAAGGACATAGTGGCTCTCCATCGACTTTATGCCGTCCTTGAAGTCCTGTGCATAGTCATAAGCGCGATAGCCCTTTGAATTTGTACATAAGGGTATAGTAGCGATAGCAAGGACTGCCGCTATAACACACGCGATCCTGCGAAGCTTTCCGCTATCCTTGAAAAATCCGGCGAGAAACACGACCGCCGCAAGATAAGCAGGTATCATATAGATATCAAAGCCTGCAAGACCTACTATTACAAGCCCGAAGACGGCAGGAGCTGCATAGCAGATACGCCATTTCTGAGTTATCTTATTCTCTGCGACATAAGAGATCTTAAACAGCGCAACCGAGAATACGATCAGGAGGATCGATAAGATCAGATCAAGATATTCCATTTCAGTTTCTCCTTAATGCATATCATCGTTCCTGAAGAACGTATATCCGAGAATGAGTGCAGCAGCGCCCACAACTACCGATACAATGATAGTCGGCAGGACAAAATCCGCACTGAGAGCTGTTTCATAGAGATAATAGTAATCACCGTTAAGTCCGAAGCTGTCCCACCGGTCGATAACTGTGATCGCGTTCATATTGCTCATGCCGAGTACGAAGCAATGATCTCTTGTAACAGGAACATTCATACCGAGCACCATGCACATAACATAGCTTACGCCCATTACGATATAAGGATTCTTGATTATAAAGGTCAGGAAAATAAACTCGCACATCGTTCTTGCTATCGGGAATGCCATAAGCAGAAATCTCAGCAACATATCCGTAAGGCTTACCTTATCGCCCCAGCCGCCGAGAATTATTACCTCGACAACGACAGGTGCTGCAATAAGGAACAATGTGCCGATAGTTCCGATAACAAGCGTAGGGATAACTCTGCCGAAGAACACATCACGTCTTGTATGGCCTGACATTATCTCATAATTTAAGGTCTTATCAGTAAAATCACCGCCGCAAGCCTGAGCCGTGAACAGATACATAAAGAACTGCGCCAGAAGCTGCGTCATCGTAAACAATGCCAACGCCTGCTCGCCGCCTGTGATCTTGATATCACCAGATACCATGTCCGACATCATTACTACGATAAGGAACGTTACCACAAGAATACCGATAAAGATAAAGCGGCTGATCTTATCCTTTCTCAGCTGTATAAGCTGAGCCTTGATTATATTTTTCATCTGTGCGCCCCCTTACTTCATATCGCTCTTGCGGAAATACAGGTAGCTTATTAGTATACAGCCTATTCCTGCGACAAGGGATACTATGATAGTCTCTGCGGCAAAGGACGGGTCAACGCTCATATCGAACAACATCTCATCCTTGCCGTTTATATACTGAAAGCTGTAATTTTCGGGTGTAACAAGCTCCTGAAAATTCGCCATCGAGAAGGCAGTCACGAAATTCCGCAGCTTAATCCTGCCGATCTCTTCAAAAGCGATAGGAATTATCGAGCCTATCTCCACAAACAGGAAGCTCACGATAAGTCCTAAATAGCAGCTCTTTGTAAGGAATGTAAGCAATACACATTCACAGTAAATTCTGAATATCGTGAACACTGCAAGCACGCAGCGGAAGATCATATCGCCCATATCAATATAGATACCCCAGCCGTTGATAAGGCTGAGCACAAGCGGCGGAAGTATAAACGAAAGCACTGCAACAGGCACACACCAGATAAAGCTCACCCATACCCTGCTGAAAAACACCTCTTTGCGATTGTGACCGATAAGTATCTCATAGTTCAGAGTCTTGTCAACATAATCCCAGCCGCAGATACGGGTGCAGAGAATAACAAGAAATACACTTACAGGCAAGCAGAAAAGCGCCTGTGATGCTGCAAAATATTCAGAACCCGTAAGCGCCAACGGATTACTAAGATCAGAAAACACCATAGCATAGCACAGAATAAGCGCCAAAAAAGCATAGTATGTAACGTTATCTCTTTTTGTCTGATAATGAAGCGACTTTATTATATTCTGCATTTTCTTCACCCACCATATTCATATAATACTGTTCAAGATTTGCTTCGTTCATTGCGAGAGTTGTCGGGATAACGCTGTTTTCGAATAGCGCCTTTGAAACATTTCTGATATCCTCAAGCCCCTCATACAGCTTTATCGTGCCATCCCTGTCAACATCGAACTGCGTAAGTCCCAGCTTATTTTCAAGCACAGCCGCCGCAAGAGAGTTATTATCAGTGTCGATGCGGTAATACTCCTTGCAGATCTTTTTAAGCTCAGACGCGGATACTGTCTGAAGTATCTCACCGTGATTTATGAAGATATAGTCAGTACACAAAAGCGAAAGCTCACTGAGAATATGTGAGGATATGATTATCGTTATATGATCCTCGCGGTTGAGCTTTAAGAGAAGCTCTCGTATCTCGACGATGCCCTCGGGGTCAAGACCGTTTATAGGCTCGTCAAGCACCATTATCTCGGGCTTTGTGAGCAGCGCGTTTGCGATACCAAGTCGCTGACGCATACCGAGAGAGAAATTCTTTACAGGCTTTTTACCTGTGTCAGTCAGGTTTACGATCTCAAGCACCTCGTCAATGCGCTTTTTATCGGGTATTCCCTTCTGTATGCGCTGTATCTCAAGGTTTTCTCTTGCGGTCATCTTTTCCTTTGCATAGGGAGTTTCGATCATAAAGCTCATGCGAGTTCTCGCCTTTGCAAGTCCTTTTTCGGTCGTTTCACCATAAATAGAGAGGCTGCCGCCCGTAGGAAGTGCAAGTCCGCCCAGCATCTTCATGATCGTGGTCTTACCTGCACCATTAGGTCCGATGAGTCCGCAGATCATTCCTTTCTTTATCTGAAAAGAAACGTTATTTACAGCCTTTTGCTTCATATACTGCTTTTCAAGAGCATTTACATCAATAAGTATTTCTGACATATCAAAGCCATCCTTTCACGCTTTTATAAGCTTATGTTTTAAGTATAAAGTTAAAATATAAAGAATTTCTTAAATGATCTTAAAAAATTTTAAATTCTTAAAAAATTCAGGGACGGATGCTCTCCGTCCCGCTTGTTATTCAGCTTTTTTAAGTCGCACTCCGATATAAAGCACATTGCTTTCCTTATATGAAAACACCTGTGCTCCCTGCTTTTCGGCAAGCAGCTTTACTATATAAAGTCCAAGACCCGCACCGCTTCCGCTTCTCGCTTTATCAGCCCTGTAAGTGCGGTCGAAAAGGCGCTCAGGGTCTATCTGACGGTCTTTTACGGAGTTTGAAAAGATCACAGCTATGCCGCCGCTTTCTTCAGCAAGCTTAATACCAAAGCTGCCGTCAGCATATTTGACTACATTATTCAGGAGATTTCCGAACATTCTCGAAAGCAGCAGCCTGTCCGCCATAGCAAACACCGATTTTTCAGGGAAAATTATATCCGGCGAAAGACCGTTGCTGCGTATTACTGCCTCGTTGTCAGCAATGAACTGCATCAGTTCATTCGTCATATTGACCTTTTCTGTCTGCACTGCCGAGGAGTCGCTCTCCAGCACTGAAAGCTCAAAGAAATCATCTGCCATTGCTTTCATGGCAGCACATTTTTCACGGCTTGCTCTTATATACTCCATGGCAGCAGGCGAAAAGACAGCTTCCTCGCTGAGCATCTGCAGATTACCGCTTATTACTGTAAGCGGAGTACGCAGATCATGCGCGATGTCCGAGACAGACTGCTTAAGGCTGAGCTCTGCCGCCTCGCTCTTTTCCTTCAGCTTCTTCTGATAATCAAGATTATGATTTATTTCAACTGCCATTACTGAAAGGCTGCTGTCAACAAGATCAACAGTTATCTGTCGATCATACCCGACCTCACGGGTAAGCATAAGCTCGTTCTTGATATCGTTCATGCTGCGCCTGAGTCGCACTATATATGTAACCAGCCACACGCACAGCAACACGAGCACTATGCAGGCTATTATCAGAATCGGCACCTTATTCCTCCTTAAGTCGGTAGCCTACGCCCCATACGGTATCTATATGATCCTCGCCCGAGGCTTTTTTCAGCTTGCTGCGAAGATTGCTCACATGAACGTTTATGGTGTTGTCCTCGTAGTAATAAGTGTCATTCCACACCGTTTCATAGAGATTTGCCTTGGTAAACACCTTTTTCGGGTGGCTTAAGAACAGCTTTAAAAGCTGCATCTCCTTTGACGTGAGCGAAACAGGCTTTCCTCCGCAGGTGACAGTGTTTTCTGTCACATTGAACATAAGGCTGCCGCAGGACAGCACGCTGTCCTCATTGGATACAGCGCCGCTTCGCCTCATAACGACCTGCACGCGCACAAGGACCTCGTTCAGGTCAAAGGGCTTCAGGATATAGTCATCCGCGCCTGTACGGAGCACTTCCAGTCTTGTTTCCATCATGGATTTTGCGGACAGAACGATCACAGGCTTGTCCGAATATGACCTGAACTCCCTGATAAGCTGCTCACCGCTCACAAACGGAAGCATCAGATCCATGAGAACTATATCAAACTCCTGCTTTTTCAGCAGCGCCGACGCAGTATTTCCATCAAAAGCGGTCATCGTTTCATATTCGTTTCTGGACAGAAAATCCGCAAGCAGCGCCGAGATCTCCCTGTTATCCTCAACTATTAGCACCTTTCCGTTCAACCTGTTCACCGTCCTTTTTACCCATTCTATCATAGTTCCGAAGTTTTTACAAGTGGGAACAGTAACTTTGCAGATAACAAAAGCGTCGGACACCTTAAGGCTTCCGACGCTTAAATTCGTGTTATACAGCTATATTGAGCAGCTTTCCCGATTCATCATCCTTCATTCCCACAGAAAAACGCTCGTCAGACTTTGTCTTGGTGACAGTTGTGGTTTCTCCGCCTGCAACAAAGGGATCGCCACACTCGGGACAGATGCCATGCTTAATCACAACATTCTGATACAATACCTCTTTTCCCTCGCGCGCAGCCTTTGCCTGATTGCGGTAAACATGCTCATACTCGTGACCGCGCACAACAGACTCCGCACTGGCAGGATCTATCTTTCCAGCCATTTTAAAGGATACACCAGGATCATCCGAGCCATCCTGATATCTTCTGTTTGCACAGGTCTGGCACTCGCCGTTTTCCTCAGCAGACTCCTCGGTCTTAAGCTTATCAAGGCGCTGCTGCAGGTTTTTTATGCGATCCTCAAGCCCCGAGATCTTTGCTTCAATGCCTGCATCAGGCGCAAGATGGCTCTGCTGTTTGAAATCATCGCGCTGCTTCTTAAGCTTTGTGAGATCATTCTCCAGCTGCTGTCGCGAGCCTCCCGAAGAATATCCGCCGGCATACATACCTATGCTGTTATTTGAAACCGCAAATCCCATAGCTACACCTCCCGATCATATCTTCTTATTTTCAGTATAGCACATTCGCGCTCAGATTGCAAGTGCCTCAGCCAAATTTATGTATCTAACACCTTATGCGCAAATACTCTCGCACTTTCTATCGCCTCGGCAGTCCTGAACGAAGCAAGATCATCGTCGTCCTGCACCGAAAGCATTCCGACATATTCAAGACCCGAGTGAGCGCAGAGGCGCTGTATTCCCATCTCAAACGGATCGGTCGCATAAGCGCCCTCGTAGCCGTGAGTTGCGATAATAGACAGCTTCTTCCCTGCCCACAGCGAACCCTCGGCTTCACCGTAGTATTTATTCAGACCATAATGACGGTCAAGCACATTCTTCATCGGAGCCGCACAATACCACGCATAGATCGGTGTTGCAAGCACGATATGATCCGCCCATATTATATCATCAACGACAGCCGTCATATCATCATCCTGCACGCATCCATAGCTGTCCGCTACATTCTGACAGGCATAACAGCCTTTGCAGGGTCGTATATCCTTGTCTGC
>JAZQEQ010000082.1:0-1827 GCA_045539055.1 Oscillospiraceae bacterium
GTCCTGAGCCTTCTGGAGTACGGGCATGAGGGCACCGCGGTCATCCTTGTGCTCAGCGATCACAGCCTTGAGCTGCGCTTCCTGTTCAGCAGTTCCGGCAAAAGGAACTGCGCACTTTTTAAAAGCCATTTTTTAGCCTCCTTAATATTTTCACCGCCTGACGGCAGTATTTTCGTGTTCTTTCCGCATGACACGGAAAAGCCGCCGAACACAGCCGAGCATCCGACGGATCATATCAATTACAATATATTCGGTATATCATAATTGTATCATTAAAGATTATAACATATCTCCGTTAAAAAATCTACAAATTTCGCGCTAAATAATTTCGGTAAATTGTAGAATTTTCAGAGGCTTTTTTATGCTTTATGCACAAAATTGACAAAACTCTAACAACCGTTGCAAGATAGCTTGCACTAACCTTTCACGCGCGAATTTGTCATCTAAAATCGCAAACGAAAACCTCCCACACAGCAAAGCCACACGGGAGGTTTTTCATCTTATTCTGACATCGGATTTTCCAGCGATTTTTGCAGGAAGCTCTTCGTTTTCTCGCTTTTGGGATTTAAGAACACTTCGTCGGGATTTCCCATCTCCTCAATGACGCCGTCCGCCATGAATATCACCTTGTCCGCAACGCTACGCGCGAAGTTCATCTCGTGCGTTACGACTATCATGGTGCGGTCGCTCGTTTTGAGCTCTCTGATAACTCGCAGCACTTCGCCTGTAAGCTCAGGGTCGAGCGCGGATGTAGGCTCGTCAAAGCACAGGATATCGGGGCTCATCGCAAGCGCTCTTGCTATCGCAACGCGCTGCTGCTGTCCGCCTGAAAGCTGGCAGGGATAATTGCCGACCTTATCGGAAAGCCCCACCATATCAAGCAGGCTGCGCGACTTTTCCTCTATATCGGCGCGTATCGCGTTCTTCTGCTCCTTTGTGAGCTTCTCGCCGCTGCCGTTTATCTGCATCAGCTCCTGCGCCAGCATAACATTCTTCAGCACCGTGTACTGCGGGAACAGGTTGAACTGCTGGAACACCATACCGAAGTGCAGACGCTTTTCGCGTATCTCCTTATCGGTATAGGCACTGTCCTCTGCGTTGAATATCTCCTCGCCGTCAATAACGAATGTACCGACATCGGGACGCTCAAGGAAGTTTATACAGCGAAGCAGCGTTGTTTTACCGCTTCCCGATGAGCCGATGATGGCAAGCACCTCGCCCTTTTCAAGCGTGAAATCTATGCCTTTAAGAACCTCAGTTCTTCCAAAGCTCTTATATATATTTTTTACTTCAAGAAATGCCATAACTGCTCCTTATCCGCTGTAATAGTTCAGTTTCTTCTCGATCTTTCCGAGGATTATCGTAAGCAGTCCCGAGAACAAGAGATAGAACACAGCTATGTAGAACAGTGGCCAGATGATTCCCTTCAGGGCTACGATGTCCTCTGCCGCCTTTACGAGCTCGATGACCATTACGACTCTCGCGAGCGAGGTATCCTTTACAAGCGTGATGATCTCATTTCCCATAGGAGCAACTATACGCTTTACTACCTGAAACAGCACGATCTTAAAGAATATCTGGCTCTTGGTCATGCCCAGCACCTGTCCCGCCTCGTACTGACCGTGGGGAATACTCTCGATACCGCCGCGGTAGATCTCGGAGAAATAGCAGGCATAGTTTATCACGAAGGCGATAAGCACAGCGAGCATTCTGGGCAGCAGACCCATATTGAACAGCAGACCCGGGCCATAGAACACGATGATGATCTGAAGCATGAGCGGAGTGCCACGGATTATCCACACGAAGGTGCGTGTTATCCATCTGATG
>JAZQEQ010000083.1:0-5657 GCA_045539055.1 Oscillospiraceae bacterium
CCGCCTACTATCTTATAGGGGATGCCCGACCTTGCAAGCGCGTTCTCAAAGCTTCTAGACTGTGCGTTGTTGCGGTACAGCAGTGCAAAATCAGAGTATTTCTTGCCGTCCTTTTCGCCCTCAAGTATCTTGTCCGCGATGAACTTAGCCTCTGCCATCTCGCTCTCAAACTTGTGGCAGAGTATCTTCTCGCCCGCGCCAAGCTCAGACCAAAGAGCCTTGTCCTTGCGCTGGCGGTTGTTTTTGATAACTGCGTTTGCGGCATTCAGGATGTTTTCGGTGGAGCGATAATTCTGCTCAAGACGGATGACCTCGCAGTCCTTGTACTGCTTTTCAAAGCTCAGGATATTCTCGATAGTTGCGCCACGGAAGCGATAGATACTCTGGTCGTCATCACCAACAACACAGAGATTCCCGTTGTCGCCCGCAAGCAGTGCGATAAGGCGGTACTGCGCGATATTCGTATCCTGATACTCGTCCACCATTATGTATTTGTAGAGGTTGCGGTAGTGATTCAGCACCTCGGGATTCTCCTCGAAAAGGCGCACGGTGAGGCAGATGATATCGTCAAAATCCACCGCATTCGCAGCCTCCAGTGCCGCCTGATAGTCCTTGTAGATGTCTGCTGTGCGCTTGTCCATGATGTCAAGCGAGCCATTCGCTATCTCCGCGTACTCCTTCGGGCCTATCATCTTGTCCTTGCAGCGCGAGATGGCATTCTTGAACACTCTGGGGTTGAATACCTTTTCGTCGATGCCCTGCTTTTTCATTGCATCCTTTATGATGCGCTTTGCGTCGTCCTCGTCGTAGATGGTAAAGCTGCTCTTGTAGCCGAGGTGCTCTATCTCGCGGCGGAGTATCTTCACACACGCGGAATGGAACGTAGACGCGTTTATCTTCTCAGCATCCTCGCCTATCATCGAGATAAGTCGCGCTTTAAGCTCGCTTGCCGCCTTGTTTGTAAACGTGATGGCAAGGATATTCCACGGGTTTACGGGGTCTACCGATACTATCTCAGCAAGTCGCTCTGCGTTCTCGGGAGTCTTTTCAAGCGCGGGGAACTGATACAGAAACTCCTCCTGCTCGGAAGTTATTGCGCGCACCTCGGTATCGTTATAGGCATTGCCGAAGCGCATCATGTTCGCGATACGGTTACACAGCACCGTGGTCTTGCCGCTGCCTGCGCCTGCGATTATCAGCACAGCGCCGTTTACTTTAAACACAGCCTTGCGCTGCATTTCATTGGTGCGCGAGAAAAAGCCGTTAAGCGCGTTGCGTTTAAGGGTCAAATAATCCAAAATAATTACCGTCCTTTATGGATATTCTTCGTCAAAAAACATCGGCGGCGCTGTTTCAACGCCGCCTGTGCGTATTTTATTCTGTGGGAGCTGTCACTGTGGAAGCAGCTGTATTTCCGCCTCTTGTCGCGGTGGAGTAGTCAGTGCCGAGAGAAAGGAAAGGGTTTACCTCTGTGCCGATAGCCTGAGGAAGAACGCCGTTCCAGTTGCTTATCTTGAGATACTCGATATAGTCAGGCGACTGCGCGATCTGCTCCTGTACCACCTGGATAGCGTAAGCCTCTGCGTCTGCCTTGATCTTCTGGGAGTCAGCGGCTGCCTGTGCGGCGATGACCTGCTGCTTAGCCTCCTCTTCCTTCTCAGCAGTCTTGTTCTGCATCTTCAGAGCGTCCTGAGCTGCGATCACCTTAGCCTGAATGGACTGCTCGAAGGCGTCGTCAAAGGACAGGTTCTCGATAGCGAAAGCGGTTACGATGATACCCTGAGGCGCGAGAGTTTCCTTAAGCTCCACATAGATGGAGTTCTGTACATCGGAACGATTCTGTACCAGCTTTTCAGCCTGCACCTTACCGATCTCGTCCTTTGCGATCTTTGCAACATTGGGAACAAGAAGCTTTGTTTCAACATTGCTGATACCGATAGTTCTGATGATCTCGGAAAGCTGAGTGCCGTCGTAGTAGTAGTTCACCTTGAGTGCAAGTGTGTTTACTGTCTGCGTGTCGCTTGTGTAAGCGTCTGTTGTAACGGAATAGATCTGCTCACGGGTGTCGACCTGCTCGATCTCCTCAACAAAGGGGATGTGGAAGTTAAGACCTGCGGACAGGCTGCTGTCAACGATCTTACCGAACTGGTACTTGACGCCGATAAAGCCCTCGTTTACAACAGAGAAGCAGTTGAACAGTACGATCACTACCAGCAGTATGATAACGCCGATAAGCACGAGCAAACCAATGCCCTTGGCATTACCCTCGGGCTTCTTTTCTGTAGAGAAATTGAATGTAGCCATAATCTTTATCCTTTCTTTAGTTCATGGAATCTACTAACTCGGAATATTTATCCTCAAGCTCAACAGGCGGTACTACCGCACTGCGGCTGATGCCTGCGTTTGCAAACGCCTGTGTCAGCATGAGCTTGATACGGTTTACCTGATTGACCTCGGAAGCGCCGGGGTCAAAGTCTACCGCAACGATGTTGGAGAGCGGATACTGTCTGCGAAGCTCACCGATAACGCCCTTACCTGTAACGTGGTTAGGCAGGCAGGCAAACGGCTGCATACAAACGATGTTCGGAACGCCCTCGTGGATGAGTTCTATCATCTCCGCGCAAAGGAACCAGCCCTCGCCCGCGATGTTACCGGGAGATACGATGGACTTTACAGACTCGCGCATCTCGTAGATGTCGCCGGGGCAGCCGAACTTTGTGCCCTTTACAGCCTTGCGGTAGCTGCGCTCAAGGAATCTCATGAACTCAACAGCCGCGTTCTCGGCGATCTTCTTTTTCTTTGAGAGGTACAGCAGCTCGCTCTTTGTAACGCCATGCGAGCATACATAGTAGAAGAAGCCCATGAGATCGGGTACAACTACCTCGCAGCCCTCGTTTTCAAGCAGACCGATGATGTCATTATTTGCAACAGGGTGGAACTTAACGAGAATCTCTCCGACAAGTCCTACCTTGGGCTTTTTGATGTCAAGCACAGGGAAGTTCGAGAAGTCCTCAACGATAGCGCGGACGTTCTTATTAAAGCGGCTCATGGAGAGGGACTTCAGCTCATCGCGCAAGAATACTCTCCACTTCTCGTACAGCGCATTTGCACTGCCCTTTTCTATCTCGTAGGGACGCACCTTGTACAGGCAGCGTGACAGCACATCGCCGTAAACAACGCCCATGAACGCACGAAGAGCCATGCCTACAGACAGCTTGAAGCCGCTCTGCTTTTCAAGTCCCACGACGTTCAGCGAGATGAGCGGGATATTCTCGTGACCTGCGTCCTTGAGTGCCTTTTTCAGCATACCGACATAGTTTGTCGCACGGCACGCACCGCCTGTCTGGGTGATCATTACAGATGTATTGTTGAGGTCGTACTTGCCGCTGTTCAGCGCGTGGAGCAGCTGACCCAGCATAAGGATAGAGGGGTAGCACGCATCGTTGTTTACATACTTCAGACCCTCCTCCACAACTGCCTTGGAGCAGTCCTTCAGAATAACGGCATTGTAGCCGCTGTTCTGGAACGCCGCCTCCAGCATATCAAAGTGGATAGGTGCCATCTGAGGACACAGGATAGTGTGCTTTTCACGCATCTCCTTTGTGAACTCGGGCTGCTTGATGTAGCCGACATGACCCTGTACGGGCTTGAAGTTGTGGCGCTTTCTCTCCTCTACGACAGAGATGAGCGAGCGCAGTCTTATTCTCGCCGCACCGAGGTTGTTTACCTCGTCTATCTTGAGGCAGGTGTACATCTTGCCGAAGCTGCGCAGTATCTCCTGCACCTGATCGGTAGTGATAGCGTCAAGACCGCAGCCGAAAGAGTTCAACTGAACGAGCTCCAGACAATCATGCTTTCCGACAACGTGAGCCGCAGCATACAGTCTTGTATGATACATCCACTGGTCTACTACACGGATAGGACGTACTATCTCCTCGAGATGAGCAATACAGTCCTCTGTGAATACCGCATAGCCGTAGCCTGTCAGCATCTCTGGCAGACCGTGGTTTATCTCAGGGTCAACGTGGTAGGGACGGCCTGCAAGAACGATACCCTGCTTGCCGTTTTCCTCGAGGTATCTGAGAGTTTCCTCGCCCTTTGTCTTCATTTCAAGCTTGAAGGTCTCGTCCTCTGCATAAGCAGCCTCAAGTGCTCTCTTTATCTCTGCCTTTGTGAATTTCAGCTCGGGCAGAGAAGCGGACAGCTCCTCGAAAAGGCGCTCGCCCATTCTCTTCTTGTGGAAGATAGGCAGGAACGGATTGAGGAACTTAACGTCCTTGCGAAGCTCGGGAACGGAGTTCTTTATAACCTCGCTGTAGGTCGCAACAACGGGGCAGTTATAGTGGTTGTCCGCGCCGTTTGCTTCGCCCATCTCATAGGGCATGGAGGGGTAGAATATAAGCTTCACACCGTCGTCGATGAGCGCCTGAATATGACCGTGCGCAAGCTTTGCGGGATAGCATACGGACTCGGAGGGCATGGTTTCAATGCCGCGGTCGTATATCTCACGGGAGGACTTCGGTGACAGCTTTACGCTGAAGCCGAGCTCTGTGAAGAACGTATGCCAGAACGGATAGTTCTCGTACATACCGAGCACTCTGGGAAGTCCGATAACGCCGCGCTTTGCCGTACCTTCGGGCAGGCTCTCGCGGTCGAACAGCAGATGATATTTGTAGTCGTAAAGGTTCGGAAGCTTTTCCTCGCCCGAAACATTGCCCGCGCCGCGCTCGCAGCGGTTGTTGCTTATGTAGCGCTTGCCGTCGGGGAACTTTGTGATAGTGAGCAGGCAGTTGTTGCTGCACTTTCCGCAGCGTGCGGTGGTCTTTTCGACCTTGAAGCTGTCAAGCGTATCAGCCTTTGCGATATTCGAGCCCTCGCCGTCATCGCGCTCGATAGCTATCAGCGCGCTTCCGTATGCGCCCATAAGTCCCGCCTTGTCGGGACGTACAACATCCTTTTCAACGATGGACTCGAACGCACGCAGAACAGAGTCGTTCATGAAAGTACCGCCCTGAACGATGATCTTGTCGCCCATGGTGGAGGTATCGCGCAGCTTTATAACCTTGAACAGCGCATTCTTTACAACGGAATAGGACAGACCTGCCGAGATATCTGCGACAGTTGCGCCCTCCTTCTGAGCCTGCTTTACGCGGCTGTTCATAAATACTGTACAGCGCGAGCCGAGGTCTACGGGGTTTTCTGCGGTAAGACCAAGCTTTGCAAACTCCTCGCTGGTCATGCCGAGCGCGTTTGCGAAGTTCTCGATAAAGCTTCCGCAGCCCGAGGAGCAAGCCTCGTTCAGCAGGATGCTCTCGATCTCGCCGTTTCTTACCTGCATACACTTCATGTCCTGACCGCCGATGTCGAGGATGAACTCTGCGCCGGGCAGTATCTTGTCAGCAGCCTTGTAGTGCGCCATAGTTTCTATCTCGCCGAAATCCGCGCCAAGCGCCGCCTTGATGAGGTGCTCACCATAGCCTGTTGTGCACGCCTTTGCTATGTACGCACCCTCGGGCAGCAGGGAATATATCTCTTTCAGTATTCCGATAACGGACTTCAGCGGGTCGCCGCCGTTGCCTGCATAGTGAAGTCGGAGGCCAAGCGGGCTTAGGAAGACAAGACCTGATAACAACTCCTTGGGTCTCAGAAGGGCATGG
>JAZQEQ010000084.1:0-7869 GCA_045539055.1 Oscillospiraceae bacterium
AGCGAAAATGAAATGCCTTAAGGGCATTTCAAGTCGAGCGTTTGCCATTTAAAAATCCCACTCTTTGAGAGTGGGATTTTTAAATATGGTACGCCTGACGGGATTCGAACCCACGACACGCAGCGTCGGAGGCTGCTGCTCTATCCAGCTGAGCTACAGACGCAGATGATACCTACTTATTTTATCATATTTGTCTGAAAAAATCAACCGTTTTTGTTTGGTAGCAGTATCGTTCTCTACATTAAAGGCGCAAAAAACTTAAAAATAGCGTAGAAAAGCCTTTTGACAGGATTCTTTTCATAAGTTTTATTCAGTTCGACACATTCACATTTTTTCAGTGTTTCTATATAGTCCTGCCTGATGTGTTCGATTGAAATATCGTTGTATATCCATAATCCGCATTCGTGATGAAGATAAAGGCTGCGAAAATCAAGGTTTACAGTTCCGACTATACCAACTTTATCGTCTGATATTATATTTTTTTGGTGTATAAACCCCGGAAGAAACTCATAGATCTTCACTCCGTTTTTTATAAGCTCTCTGTAATATGAGCGTGTAACAGTCTGTACTATCGCCTTATCGGGAATGTGTGGCGTGATTATCTTAATATCTATCCCGTTTTTTGCTGCCATTGTTATTGCGTTGATCGTTTCACTGTCAGGAATGAGGTAAGGAGTTGTGATATACACATATCTTTTGGCGCTGTTTATCATGTTTATATAGATATTCCTGCTCAGAGGTTCCTTGTCATCAGGACTGTCAAAGAAAGGTATAACAATACTTTTGTTCGCAACGACTTTTGATTTCGTTTTGTTAAGATGATCATAATAGCTTTTTTCGCTGCTTAATTTGTTCCAAATAAATAAAAATTCCTGCGTGAATTTGCTTACTGAGCTTCCTTTTATGATAACAGCGCTGTCTTTCCAGTATCCATGCTTTTCGTATGCGTTGATATATTCATCTGCAAGGTTGATTCCGCCTGTAAGGGCTGTTATATTGTCGATTATCAGGATTTTACGATGGTCACGGTTGTTCATGTTCCTTGTCCAGAAAGGTTTTAATCTTCCAAATACGCAGCATTTTATTCCGTAGCGGTCTAATTCATTTCGGTAATCTCTCGGTAGTGTCAGCAGACAGCCCATATCGTCATATATTACTCTGACATCAACTCCTTTTTCGACTTTAGCTTTCAGGATGCTCAGAATACTGTTCCACATTACACCGTCTTCGATAATGAAGAATTCCAGAAAGATAAAACTTTCAGCTTTGTTAAGCTCATCGAGCAGAGCAGGGAAGAGAAGCTCACCGTTTTTATAGTAGCTTATTTCATTTCCCATGAATATATCTGTATCGCAGTATTTTGTTATATAGTGAGCCTGTCTGGTGATATAGTTCTCTTGCTGGATATCCTTGTAATATGCTTTGTCGGTGATGTTATCTTTTTTCTTGCCCCCTCTTTCGAAACCGAAGAAAATGTACAGCATACTGCCGAATAGGGGAAATGAGAGTATTGTAAAAATCCATATCGTTTTATATTCGGGACAGTTCGAGGTGTTGATGATATAAATCGAAAGCGAAAGACTAAGTAAAGCAAAAACTATATATGAATACGAAAATATAGTCCCAAGAGTCCAGAACAAGGCGGCAAGGTAAGCAACCTGTATGATCATTCCTATTGCACAGATTAAAACATTGCTGAAAACTAATTTTTTGATCGTTGATAAAAGCTTCATTATAGTTCCTTTCATGAGTTATATTATGATTTTTCCGCAGTGAAAGGAACTTATGCAATAAAAAAACGCCCGAAGGCGTTTTAATGATTATTAGTTGGAAGAAGGAACGATGTAATATACACGCTCGTCAGGATTAGCATAATCAAGCTTATCGCGAGCCATCTCTTCTATATATTCATCCATGTTGGCATCGTCACCAAGATAGCGCTCAATAGAAGCATTCTCCTCAAGAACGATATCAGTCTGATCTACAAGCTGCTGATATTTCTGCTTGTTCTCGTCGATCTGCATATTAGTAGTTATGATAGAAAAAGCAATAAATCCTAACAGGATAGTACCTGCGATATAAACAAGAACTTTTACAAAGCTACCGTTCTTCTTCTCATTTGCTTCTGTTGATCTTAGCATGAATGACATATTTTCCCCCAAAATTTTCCCCATTTTTATTATCATCAATAGATGTAGTTATATTTCTTTTACTATTATACAACTTTTGGTGTCTGAATTGCAATAGGGAAAGAGCTTTTTTTGCTCGTTTAATTAAAAAATCGTTAATTTTTCCAAAATGGCTCGTTATCTTATGTACAAATGCTCTAAATGGAATAGCGATCATTTTGAATAAATTGGCCATCACACCTTTAATAATGCTTCCGAATAGCAATTCAAGCATTGATACCAATCTGCCTAATGTCTGGATATAGGCGAACACGCCAGCACCAAATCCAATGATCGTGTATATGCGCACATAATTTCCAAGAAAGAGCGAGATATTAAGCACAGCAAAAGCAGCTAATATAAAAAACAGAACATCACATATAAAAGTCACTGATTTAAAAGGAAAAATGCGCCTGAACAGACGAAAAGCCTCGTATACCAAGCCAAAAATAACACCGCAGTAAAAGGCGAGCATGAAGCAATCCGGGATGCTATAAGTCATAATATCACCTGAACATCCTTTTGAATAAGTTTGCATTTGAGCTGGTATCGTTGTATGTCAGCGAGTTTATCTTGCCGTTAAGAGTCAGTTCGCCCATTTCGGTGATAAGCGAGATCACATGAAGATCAGTGCCTCTTACTACAAGTTCTCCAAGACAAGTATTCAGTACGATCTTTGTTTCAGAAAAGAAGTCAATATCTTTGACCCCTGTTGCACGCAAGTTTCTTCTCTGTTCGAGAATAATGCTCTGGTTTTTTGTTGTCACATTTTCCTTCATAAAATAATACCTCCCTGTAAATAGTATGTCCGATACATAATATTCAGCAGGGAGGAGGTTTATTCATTTAAACAACTTCATACAAAGCTGCGGCGTCCTCTTTCTTTGTAAATTCTCTTACGTCAAGAACGCGTACCTTGAGTGGCTTTGCGCCAATGTTTATTTCAATTATATCGCCAAGCTTTACATCGTAGGAAGCACGGGCAACCTTTCCGTTTACAGTTACCTTTTCAGCATCACAGGCTTCGTTTGCGACAGTTCTGCGCTTGATAAGCCTTGATACCTTCAAATATTTATCTAATCTCATTATTTTCTCCTGAAATCAAAAGCGGTCACTCGCAGGAGCAACCGCTTAAAATTGCATAAAATCAGTAAAAATTACTTGCTAACAGCATCCTTGAGTGCACGGCCAGCCTTGAAAGCGGGAACCTTTGTAGCAGCGATCTTGATCTTCTGCTTTGTGCGGGGGTTGATACCTGTTCTAGCTGCGCGATCACGAACCTCAAATGTACCGAAGCCAACGAGCTGGATGGACTCACCCTTTGCAAGTGTCTCTGTGATTGTTTCGATCATGCCAGCAATAGCCTTCTCTGTATCCTTCTTGGAAAGACCGGACTTAGAAGCTACCATTGTTACTAATTCTGCCTTTGTCATAATTTTAAACCTCCAAATTATCTATTTAACGGTCATCGACCGCTGGAAACAATTTTAATGTGATATCGACAAGCTCTTCCTCCGAAATATCAGTCAAGCTCTTGCCTTGCGAATTGAGTGCCTTTTCAATCGCGCTAAATACTATTATAACCTTATTTGTTGAATATGTCAAGGCTTTTTCGCTGTCAATCTTCAAAATTTTGCATAAGTTGCAAATATTCCACAGCAAATTACCCATTGCCAGCTGATTAGCTTCAGCAGATGCTTCGGCTGCTGTCAGATCCAGTTGATTCAGGCTGTCGGTTATAAATGAAATGGTCTTGACAGGATCGTCTATCGGAACACCTGCGCGAGAGATCCTCTTGCTGATCTTCTGTGCTCTTAACAGGGCAGGGAAGTTCTTGGGAACGCTCTCCAGTGTTTCGGTATAAGTTTCCTGATGCTTGGACTCCTTTTTTAGTGCATCCCAGTTCTTCAGTACATCGTCGCTGCCATTCACCTTGACCTCGCCGAAAACGTGTGGGTGACGGTAAACAAGCTTCTGACAAATGTCATTACAAACATCATCAAACGTGAAATTTCCTGCCTCACGCTCGATCTGAGAGTGAAAAACTATCTGCAGTAAAAGGTCTCCGAGCTCTTCACGAAGCATTTCGGGGCTGTTGTTGTCAATGCCCTCACATACCTCATAGGTTTCTTCGATAAGGTCTGTCCTTATGCTTTCATGAGTTTGTACTTTGTCCCAGGGACAACCGTTTTCTGAACGAAGTAAAGCCATGATCTCAAGCAAGTCGTCAATATTATATTTTTCTTTAAATTCAAACATAAATTCACTCCAAGCCTTTAGTAAAGCCGTTTAAGGCGACCTTTTATATATTAACCTATTTTCTGATTTTTTGCAAGTGCTTTTGAGAAAATTTTTTGGTTTTACTGTTTTATTATAGGAGTTGACGAAAACGCATTACCAATATTAGTAATAATATATAAACAAAACCGCCTGATAATATCGCTAAAACCAATGATAATACACATCCGAGCGTTTGTGATGCTATTTCATAAACCAAAGCTGCTGATATCGCACAAGACGCCGCGCTTATAAACGGTATGATTATAGGAGTCAGTATTTTAGTTCCTTTCACTATTTTTTTTAATACGATCACACTGATCGTCATTGCGATCAAATAGCTGCTTACCGTTGCAATCGCCGCGCCTGTTATACTTAACTCAGGTATTTTGAGCAAGCTCGAGTTTAATATAGCTTTTATTACTATAGCTCCCATCATTATCCACAAAGGGATATGACCTTTACCTATCGCCTGAAAAACTCCGAACAGGGCGGATGCCAGTATCATAAAAATGCCACCAATACATAGTGTACTGAATGCACCAATGCACACGCTGACCTCTGCTTGTCTGTCGGGATATAAAGTGGTAAGTATAGGTCGTGAAAGTGCAAAGGCTCCAAAGCAAGCTGGAAAACCTATCAACGATGAAGCTCTTATAAGCTCGGATATCTTATTTTTCAGTTTTTCGGAATCCTTTTTTTCCCATGATGCTGTTATTTCAGGAATAGATGTCTTTTCAGTCATGCCTGCGAATGACGGAATCAGCATAAACAAAGACATTGCAATTCCTGTATAGCTTCCATACATGAAATTTGCCAGGCTTTCTGCTGTAATTCCATCTGAGAAAGCTTGAGTATATGCGCGTTCAAAGTATTCCGGTGAATGATGTATCGTGCTATCCAGTGTTCTGGTAACAGTGAGCAGATCCACAAAAGAAAAGCAGTTCATGACAAGTGCGAATGCTGCGATCGGGAAAAGCTCCTTCATTACATTTTTGGCAATATGTATTCTTCTTTCAACAAAAAAATTATCATTTATAAAGTCTTCGGTTTTCTTTCTGTCAGCTATGATAAGAGCGATAAGACCTGCAAGCTCGCTGAGTGTAACTGCCAGAATAGCAGCTGCTGATGCCCATGGTAAAGCTGCTGTATATACTTCATCATAAGTGATATATGTTGCGCCCATAAATTCAGTACCGTTCTCAAAGCATGATCTTGCGTAGGCTATAACACTGTATGACAGAACCAGACCGATAGCAGCACGGGTAACCGCTTCTGTTATATTTGCAGTAACAGACGGAATGACATTGGAGCGCCCCTCGTAGTAGCCTCTTATTACCGCGCCTATACAGCAAAAGAAAACTGCAGGAGCAATTGAATTGATCGACGCGATGCTCAGAGGGGAGCAAGCGATATTTTCAGCAAAGAACGAGCTGAATGCCCATATCATCATCATTCCTATTGCACCGACAACAGAGAATAACATCATACACGTTTTCTTCATATGCAGCGCGTTAGCCCGTCTGCCAAGCGCGATATTTTTTGCAGTGAGCCGCATTATTACAGTAGGAACACCTGCCGCTGTAAGTGCAAATACCGGCGAGTATAGATTGTATGCGGTAGAAAAGTAGCCCATTCCTGTACCGCCGAGAATATTCGCAAGCGGTATCTTGAACAAAGCGCCTACTATTTTAGTTACAGCCATTGCAGTGAATAACAGAGCAGTGTTTTTAATATAAGTTTTGTTTGTCATAACAACCTGTCCTTTCATGATAAGTTTATTATCAGGTGCAGGTAATTATGAATGTAACACTAAATTAACAGATACATATAATGTAATGACACCGAGAGGTATATTTACAAGATAAGGAGGATCTTATGGATCATATCATGAAAAAACAGCCTAAATTCGGTCCCGGCTATGCATGGGTGACAGTACAGTACCTAGACATGGTGTTTTCGCCTAACAAAGCGATCAAGGCGGGTACGATTTTCCCTGAGCTCAATATTACGATCGATGAATATGAAAGGGGATTATATAATGGTAAATAATTCTAATTATAATCGCGCTGCCCAGTATCATTCTCATGCTTCGCCTTCAGGAAGCAACGCAAACTGCGAAGAACTGATGCGTGCTATCATGGAGGCAGATTTCTTTGCGCAGGATCTTAAGCTCTATCTTAATACTCATCCCGACGACAAACGTGCTCTTGAAATGTATCGTGAGGCATGCAAACAATACAAAGCTTGTAAGGCGGTATTTGAGGATAGCTTTTATCCGCTCACTGCTTGCAGTGCGGGAAAAGACGATTGTTGGGATTGGCCGGAGGGCATCTGGCCTCCGAAGAGCTTTTAATCAGGAGGTAGTATATGTTTATTTTTGAGAAAAGAACACAGATACCCGTATGCATCAAAAACCGTAATCCAAAGCTTGCAGGAATCATTCTTTCGCAGTACGGCGGTCCCGATGGTGAGCTTGCAGCTTCTTTAAGATATCTGTCGCAGAGATTTTCAATGCCTGATAATATGGGAAAGGGTCTTCTCACGGACATCGGCACCGAGGAACTTAGCCATTTAGAGATAATTGGCTCCGTTGTGGGTCAGCTTACTGATGGCGAGGGCGCAAGAAGCTTTGACCGCTACGGTAAGGCGGATTACTATGTTGATCATGCTAACGGTGTCTATGCCGCAAATGCATCAGGCGTTCCTTTTACAGCTTCCTATGTTCAGACAAAGGCAGATCCGATAGCTGATCTTGTTGAGAATCTTGCTGCCGAGCAAAAGGCGCGTGCTACCTATGATAATATCCTCAGACTGTCCGATGACCCTGATGTAAATGAAGTTATGAAGTTCCTGCGTGAGCGCGAGGTCGTTCATTTCCAGCGTTTTGGCGAGCTCCTTAATATCTATCAGGAAAAGATCAAGTGCTGAAAAAATGCCCCGATATTCGGGGCATTTGAATTATTCAAAATATTTATCGAGATATGCGCTGAAAAGAGCTGGATCAGACTTGATCTTTTCTTTGATCCTTTCGGCGCTTTCTTTATTATCCGTGAAAATGTTGAGATAGTATTTCTGCTTTGCTGTTTCATTATCCTTGATCGAAATGCCGATGGTACAGGAGCCGTCCTCTTTTTCGGCATAACGTACAGCATACAGCTTACCTTTTTTCATAGCATCGCGTGTGTAGACCTTTACAGCTTCCTCAAACATCTTCTCGCGTATGGATGCAGGCAGCGTGTTTCCGAATTCTTGCGCAGCCTTGACACCGAGTTTGGTGTTGGAATAGATAAGGTCACCATCAAGTTCCTCAACGGTACAAAGCCTTTCCTCTATGCCGTCAAGCGCCTCTGCAAGATCAAAGTAATTTACAGCCTGCTCCAACGAGGTTATCTCTATCAGCTGCTCCTTTTTAAGCGGACAG
>JAZQEQ010000085.1:0-10164 GCA_045539055.1 Oscillospiraceae bacterium
CTAAGGCTGCGCTTCCCGCGTGCGATGCGCTGTTCATGCCTCAGAAGCGAGTTCCGCTCGCAAAGGCTGTCGGCTTTGTCTGCGGCGGTATCTTCACCCCCTGCCCTCCCTGCGTGCCTCCCGTAATGCCCGGCGAGATAATCAGCGACGAGGCTGCTGAGGTGCTCCGTCTTTACAACGTTAAGGAAGTATCCGTTATCACAAAAGTCCGCTGAGCTTTGCATAATAGATGTTTTTAAGCCGCAGGGATACCCGTCCTCGGCAGAAAAGCTTCACATCGCACAAGCCTGACTTCAGCTGAAACGGGTTTCTGACGATACTAAAACGCTCTGCTCTGTTCAAGACAAACATCGTATACATAGAAGTCCCCTTGCGCGCAGAAAGCGACATTCCATCCCTGCCGCACAAGAGCCCTGAACGGCGCATATATACCCAATACAGCAAACAATACCACAGGCTTAGTCCCAGCCCTCCCCACAGCAAGGTGCGGAGCGTAGGGTCTGAGCCTGTAATGCGATACACCAGCAATGCCGCGGCATTGCCCACCGCCCACCAGAGCGGCACACCGATATGCCCGAGAAGCACTTTGAAAGGCGGCTTTGCGGCATTCGCCGATAGCTGTCCGACACCGACAAACACCCTGAGCACAGCCTTACGCTTTTCTTTTTTCAGCGGCGGAGCAAGCATTACTCCATGGCAATATAACGGAGCCGCTCCAAACAACAGCGCCGTGGCATTTTCCCGCGCCACGACCGCACCCAGGTTATCGGACACAACATATTGCTCATATAGTGTTATAAAGCCATGAGCTATTACCGCGCAACCCCTGCCGAGCCGTAGTCTGAAACGACTGAAACGCAGCAGATTGCGTATGAATGCAAACACCCACGCAGCAGCCGCAAACACTGCAAGAACAGCAGTTACGCGAGGAACGGTTATCCTGAGTGATTCGAGAATATCGCTCAGACCGCCTGCCGTCTGCTCTATTGCGGTAATTATGCCGTCATAATAGCCGCTGCCGAATACGCTGCCTATTCTCGATATCGAAGTTGCAAATACCACCGTGCCGCCAAGCATCCGCGTGGAACACAGCGCAGCCATCATCTGCGCGCCTGCTTTTGGACGAAGCACCGCCTTGACGTTAGCAGGCAAAAACGGCTCAAAACGCTCGTGGTCGCGCAGATAAAACGACACTTTCCCCGACAACGTGCGAAGTGTTATCTTCCTGCCGCGCAGCATCCTCAGAAGCGGCGCTTTTTTAACCGAAATACAGGTGACCGCACTCAGCGGAATATCATAATAATGACGCAGTATCAGACCCTTGCGAAGCTGTATGCGGTCGCAAGAGGTAGACATAGATACAAAAAATCTTCTTAATACAAAATATAAAACAAAATCCATAATGAGAGGTTGGTAATTCCTTTATGAAAACAGGTTGCATCATCTTAGCGGGCGGCGCAGGTACCCGCATGAAGTCAAATCGTCCCAAGGTGCTGGCAGAGGTGCTTTGCAAGCCCATGCTGGGCTGGGTACTGGATGCCTGCAAGGACTTCGGCTTTGACGGCATAGCAGTGGTAACAGGCTACAAGACCGAACTTACAGAAGCTTACATTGCAAGCCGCGGCGAGGCTGTCATCACCTATCTGCAGAAGGAGCAGAAGGGCACAGGCGACGCTGTAAAGAGCGCGGAAGAAATGATAGATGCCATGGACTGCGTATGTGTGCTCAACGGTGACGCGCCTTTTATCGACACAGAAACACTGAAAAGCTCCTTTGATTTCCACAAGAACAGCGGCGCAGATGTTACCGTAATAACCGCCGAGATAGCTGAGCCGCAGGGCTACGGTAGGATAATCCGCAAAAACGGCGAGTTTACTGCTATCCGCGAACAAAAGGATTGTTCCCCCGCAGAGGCTGAAATATCCGAGGTAAACAGCGGCGCATACTGGTTCAATGCCGACAAGCTGCTGAAGATGCTGCCACGACTCTCCACAAACAACGCCGCAGGCGAGTATTACCTCACCGACTGCGTTGAGATAGCAGGAAAACGCGCAGCATTCAAGTCGGATAACCCACAGATAGTCCTCGGCGCGAATACAAGAAAGGCTCTTTACGAGCTCAATACCATCGCAAGAGAGGCTGTCATCGAAAAGCACATGGCAAACGGTGTAAGCTTCGTTGCAACTGACGGAATAATCATCGGCGCAGATGTTGAGATCGGCTGCGATACAACGATCATGCCCAACACCATTATCCTCGGCAAGACTAAGATAGGCGAGGGCTGCGTTATCGGCGCAAACTGCCACATAGAAAACTGCGTTATCGGCGACAATGTTTCGTTCGATAATGTGCAGGCTTACGACTCCGTTGTTGAGGATAATGTAAAGATAGGCCCGTTTGCACAGCTCCGTCCAGGCACAACTATCCGCAAGGGTGTAAAGATAGGTGACTTTGTCGAGATAAAGAACTCCGATATTGGCGAAAATACAGCGGTAGCCCATCTCACTTACTTAGGTGACAGCGATGTCGGCAGAGGAGTGAACTTCGGCTGCGGCTGCGTGACAGCAAACTACGACGGAATAAACAAGTACCGCACAAAGATAGGCAACCACGCGTTTATCGGATGCAATACCAACCTTATTGCTCCTGTTGAAGTAGGAGATAACGCAACTACCGCGGCAGGCTCCACAATAACCAAAAACGTGCCCGAAAACTCGCTTGCAGTAGAGCGCAGCACAGTTCGTGTCATCGAAAACTGGGAAAAGAATTTCAAGCGCAAGAAGAAGTGATCTCGCTATCTGCTATGCATAATAACTCGATAAAAATAGGTAATGATATTAAAAAGCTCTGATTTGGTGTGAAAAGGAATTGCAATGAACGAAATGAATTATTCCATGCTGTGTGATTTCTACCAGCTTACAATGGGAAACGGTTACTATAAAACAAAATATGCGGAGAAGACCGCTTATTTCGATATGTTCTTCCGTCGAGTGCCTGATGGCGGAGGCTACGCTATCGCCGCAGGTCTCCAGCAGGTGGTGGAATACATCAACGACCTGCACTTCAGCGAGGAGGATATTGAATTCCTGCGCGGCAAAGGCATCTTCGACGAGGGCTTTCTTGAATACCTGCGCGATTTCAGGTTCACGGGCGATATCTGGGCTGTACCCGAGGGTACTCCCGTATTCCCGAACGAGCCGCTGCTCACCGTCCGCGCCCCCGCTATTCAGGCACAGCTTATCGAGACAATGGCGCTGCTGCTCGTGAACCACCAGTCACTTATCGCGACCAAGGCAAGCCGCATTGTTAAAGCTGCCGATGGACGCGCTGTATCGGAGTTCGGCTCGCGCAGAGCGCACGGTGCAAGCGGCGCACTGCTCGGTGCAAGAGCTGCATATATCGCAGGCTGCACAGGCACCGCCTGTGTGCTGGCGGACGAGCTGTATGATGTTCCTGCGACAGGTACTATGGCGCATTCGTGGGTGCAGATGTTCGATACCGAGCTTGAAGCATTTGAGGAATACTGCCGCGTTTACCCCGACAGCACAACACTGCTCGTTGACACCTACAACGTGCTTAAAAGCGGTGTTCCTAACGCAATAAAGGCATTCGACAATATCCTGAAGCCTCTCGGAGCACGTCCCAAGGGCATCCGCCTCGACTCGGGTGATATCGCGTACCTCTCGATAGAAGCAAGAAAGATGCTTGACGAGGCAGGCTATCCCGATTGCAAGATAGTAGCCTCCAACAGCCTTGACGAATATATCATTGCTGACCTTTTGAAGCAGGGTGCAAAGATAGACCTCTTCGGCGTGGGCGAGCGCCTTATCACAGCAAAGAGCGAGCCTGTATTCGGCGGCGTATACAAGCTGGTAGCAACCGAGGATAACGGCGAGATAAAACCCAAGATAAAGATATCCGAAAATGTTGTAAAGATCACAAATCCGCACTACAAAAAGCTTTACAGGCTGTATGACAATAAAACAGGCAAGGCTGTCGCAGATCAGCTTTGCGTTTATGACGAAACAATAGATGAAACAAAGCCGCTTACTATCTTCGACCCCGACTTCACATGGAAGAAAAAGACGGTGGAGGACTTCTCCGTGCGAGAGCTTCAGGTACCTGTATTCCTGAACGGCAAGCAGGTGTACGAGCTTCCCGACATCGAGCAGATAAGATGCTACTGCAAGGAGCAGCTCGGCACTCTCTGGAGCGAGATCAAGCGCTTTGAAAATCCGCACAAATACTATGTAGACCTGTCCGAGAAGCTCTGGAAGATAAAGAACGGTCTGCTTGACGGAAAGGGTGAAGCATAATGCTTGAAACCATAAACGACTTTGGCAGAAAGGTCACTGCGTTGTTTGAGGCAGGGCAGTACTGCACCTTCGCGCCTCCCGAGGAAACTCTCGGTGTTATAGACACCTCGCCCGAGCACGATGGCAGCCGTGGAATAGCGTTCCTCTGCGACGAGATACGCACCAATTTCGGCGGCATCATATCGCGCGTAGGCTACAAGCAGGTGTGCTCCGTCAGGATAGTAAAAAGCTATGAAACGACATTTGACGACGAGCTTGAGATCGAAGCGCCCAATGCATGCATAAGGATAACCGATTGCTCTCTGAACAAGTTCTTTCTGCGCCAGCTGATAAACTCCATGTGCCGCATATATTACACCATGCGCGAGGAGCAGCGTCTTGAGATGCACGCGCAGTGCACCGCTGCAGCAACAGAACATTTCGCAGGCGAGATCCCTGTTGTGGACGTGCAGCTCCCTGAAGTCGCACCCGCGAAGCCTGTTGAAAAAGAAGAACAGAAAGCTGTTCCGGTCGAGATACCCGACGGCAAGATACAATGGATATCCAGCGCATCTGATGAAGCGCCTGCTGAAAAACCACAGCAGCCCGAAGCACCAAAGCCGTCCCCCGATACCGCAAAGTCAAACGACGACCTTTCCGCTCTCGAAGACGACCTGCCCGAGGACATGAGCCGCGACGAAGCACTGTCGTATCTTGTAAGCTCAATAAATGAGATAAACTCGGACAGTGACGAGGAATTTGACGATGATCTTTCCGAGGAGCTGCAGCCTGTTGCCGCTGCCGCAGAAGCTATACAGCCAGAAGCCGCGCCTGCCGAAAGCGCTCCTGTTAATACAGAAGAACAGCCCCCTGCAGAGCCGGAGAAGCCTTCTCTGGGACTCACAGAAGAGCCGATATCAGATGATATCTACATAAAGGCAAGCCGCCGACTTCGCCAGTATTGCGAGGAACGGCTGCTGACCATGGATGAGATCGAAAACGAAGTGAAACAGAATATGGTAGGTGTAGCGGAGAGCTACTCCGCACTGTCAGCCGAGGGCAACATCCCCAAAGCGATAGAACAGCGCGTAGAAATGCTGAAAAACGCTACCGACCGCCTGCCCGAATACTTCGCGCTCGGCGAAGATATTGCGGCAAGAGTGATGTTCTTTATGCTGTATCAGATGCTGTCCTATTCCGACAGGATCGTTGAACAGCCCGAAACAAAGGAGCGCCTGAATGATTTCTTCCGCCGCTATGGCTCGGCAGGAATGGCATTATCGCTGCTCGATAGCGGAATATGAGGTGATTTGAATGCTGCCAAAGCTTATTATAGTTATCCCCTGCTACAATGAGCAGGAGGTGCTGCCCGTAACAGCTCCGATGTTTCTGGACAAACTCAATTCGCTTATCGAAGCCGAAAAGATCGCCCCCGACAGCCGCATAATGTTCGTGAACGACGGCAGCAAGGACAAGACGTGGGATATAATCTCCGACCTTGCACAGCAGGACGAGCATTTCATCGGCATCTGCCAGAGCCGCAACCGCGGTCACCAGAACGCAGTGCTTGCAGGGCTTATGGAGGCAAAGGACATCTGTGATATTACTATAAGCATCGACTGCGACGGTCAGGACGACATCAACGCCATGGACAGGATGGTGGACGAGTACCTCGGCGGCTGCGAGATAGTGTACGGAGTTCGCTCAAGCCGCAAAAAGGACAGCTTCTTCAAGCGCACCACGGCACAGGGCTTCTACAAGCTGCTGAACGCAATGGGCGCAGAGGTCGTCTACAACCACGCAGACTATCGTCTTGTCAGCAGCAGAGTGCTGCAGGAATTCGCGAATTTCAAGGAAGTAAACCTGTTCCTGCGCGGAATGTTCCCGCTCGTCGGCTTCAAGAGCACAAGCGTTTTCTACGAGCGCAACGAGCGTCTTGCAGGCAAGAGCCACTATCCCTTGAGCAAGATGCTTGGACTTGCATTTGACGGCATCACAAGCCTTTCGATAAAGCCGATAAAGCTTATCTTCGGGCTTGGTATGGTGATAGCTACCCTGAGCTTCATAGGAGTTGTATGGGCTATCGTTGAAGCACTGCTCGGTAATACCGCCAGCGGCTGGGCTTCGACAATATGCATCATCTGCTTCCTTAGCGGAATACAGCTTATCTCCATCGGCGTTATCGGTCAGTATATCGGAAAGATATACATGGAGGTAAAGCAGCGACCGAGGTATATTATAAGCGAACGCACCTACGACAGGCAGGAGAATGACAGCCATGAGTGACTTTACTGTAAATGAAATGCTCTCCATGCAGAAGCAGCTACAAGAGAAATACAAGGATAAGTGGGAAGCTATCTCCCCCGAAGCAGGCAAGCACAAGCTGCTGTGGCTTATCGGAGAGCTCGGTGAGGTCATTGATATCGTGAAGAAAAACGGCGGTGCGAAAGTCTGCGAAAACAGCGAGCTCAGAAAAGAGCTTGTCGAAGAAATGGCAGACGTGCTGATGTACTATAATGACGTTCTACTCTGCTATGGAATAACCGCCGAGGAGCTTAAAGAGGCTTATATTGAAAAGTTCGAGAGAAATATGAAACGTTGGTAAATAAAAAAATCCGCACAGCCGAAAACTGTGCGGATTTTTACATATAGTTGCGTCATGCCAACTCATTTACAATAACTCTTTATTTTATCAAGAATAGTAACAAAACGTTTGTCGTCATTTAGCCAACTTTCTATATCTTGATGAGAAATAAAATCCAGGAAATCGTCATATAAACTTCTTTGTGAGTGTTTCATTCTGTTTTCAGAATTATTCTCGCAAAAACATAGCCAAGGAACACCATATTTTGTCCTGTCGGGACGCTTTTCGTAGTCATTGGCATATTGCAAAACCTTTTCAAGGTATTCAGCCGTTTTCTCTTTATCTTTGATTTTAATATATAACTTGAGTATTTGCAGACCATTATAAAACAACTCGTTTAAACCTGAATTCTCTCCGCCTATCAAAAGGAACAATTTTTCTGCCATTAGTGATATTTCGATTTTTTCCTCATCTGTATAGTATTCTTGCTTTCTTAAATCTGCAATATTAATATACAATCCATTTGATAAATACAGCACATTTTTCTGATATTCTTCAATCGCTTCTTGACCCTGTAAAGTTAACGGGAGTAGCATTTCGCGACAAGCGAGAAAAAACGGCGCCTTTAATGCAACTTGCTTTGCTTTTCCATATTCTCCCATTTTGATATAAGTAAGCACCAAAAGCTGACGGCAAGCACCTCCCTCATCAAAATTATCATCAATGTATCGAAGCGCTTTTTTCAGCAGGTCAACAATCTCCGGTGCTACTTTTTTTCTGTCATCTTCGGGTAGTATTTCTCCGCTTTGAAAATGCAAGCTGTATAGCGACTGCGCCAAGCAATAAAGCAGCCTTGATTCATTCGGAAAGTCCGCAACCCCTCGTCGTAAAAGCTCAATGGATTTTCTTGTTTCACCATTGTTATGAAAGATCCTGTTTTCTTTAAGGATTGCCTTAATTTTTTCTTCCTTGCGCGCGGTATCAAAGCCTAGTATCTCGTCAATACTTATATCAAAATAACTTGCAATGGCAGGGAGCAAAGTTATATCAGGGTAAGTTGTTCCGTTTTCCCAACGACTCACAGCCTGCGCCGAAACGCCTAGGACATCTGCAAGCTGTTCCTGTGTCAGTTCTCGATTTAATCTGAATTTCTTTAGGTTTTCGCCAAGTTTAAGCATATTATTATCCTCCGTAATTTTATTGGAGCTCCTGTTATAATAATACTGGATTTATTTCTGTTTGTCCACAGCGCATTTGTTGATATAAACTTAACCAAAGTGAGAAGTACATATTTTAACATAAAATCAAACACAGCCACCGTATCCCGTTTGATACGATGGCTGATTTCATATCCGCGCATAGTCCGTGCGGATATCTTATTCAAAAAAGTGACTCCATCGATAAGCCGAGTTCTGTCGTGTATGACCATCTATCTAGCCCTGCCGTCGCCGACAGGATCAAGCCTCCTTACAACGGGGCGCGCCGAGCAGACGCGTATTCCCCCGCACCAATCGGAGTTGCATCGGATAGGGTTTACATAGCAGTACAGTCTCCTGCACTCTGGTGAGCTCTTACCTCGCCTTTCCATCCTTACAGGGGCCGTGAACACCCCTGCGGTATATCTCTGTTGCACTAGCCCTAAGGTCGCCCTCGGCTGACGTTATCAGCTACCCTGCTCTGTGATGCTCGGACTTTCCTCATTACCCAAACGGGTCCCGCGGTCATATAATGAAGTCACGAAGCCTAGTATACCACAATCCTTCGGAAAAATCAAGAGTATATAAAGAAAAAACGCACTCCGCACTTGACAAAAGCAGAGGTTGGCTGTATAATTAAAATGTATGTTTATAATTATTTCTGCGACCCTCTATCCCTGCGGAAAAGAGGGATTTTTTACACTCAGCACTTATTTTGCGAAAGGAACAGTGTCATGACCTACAATATCAAAGAGGTATCCGAAAGACTGCGCGCTTCGAGAGAAGCCCTTGACCTCACCCCCGAATACATGGCAGAGCGCACACAGGTGTCCGTCGAGGACTATATCTCGCTTGAAAACGGCGAGCGCGACCTGTCTTTATCCTTTATGAACAACTGCGCCGAGGCTCTTGGTATAGAGCTTATCGCACTTCTTACAGGTCAGTCGCCGAAGCTCACAAAATACTCCATCGTGAGAAAGGGCGAGGGTCTGCGTATCGAGCGCCGTGAGCGTTTTGAGTATTTCCACCTCGCATATATGTTTAAGAACAAGTGCCTTGAGCCTATGCTGGTTACTGCCCCCTATCTCGAGGAGCAGCAGAACGCACCCATCAAGATGTCGTCCCACGAGGGTCAGGAGTTCGACTATATCATCTCGGGTCAGATGAAGTTCATCATCAATGACCGCGTTGAGATACTCGGCCCCGGCGACAGCCTTTACCTTGACAGTAAGAACCCCCATGGTATGATAGCTGTCGGCGGAGAGGACTGCACATTCATCGCGATACTGGTATCCTGATACACATAAGGACAAGAAAGGAATTAACGGACAATGGATGTACGTTCTTATCACCTCAATTTCGTTAAAGAGGGCTTTGACGAAAACGGTATACTGAATAAATTTGAAGTAACATATCCCGACAATTTCAACTTCGGATATGACATAATCGACAAATACGCTGAGCTGGAGCCTGACCGCCGTGCACTCATGTGGGTGGACCTCGAGGGCAACGAGCGCACCTTCACCTTCAGCGATCTTTCAAGGCTCTCTACAAAGGCCGCTAATATGTTCCTCGATATGGGCATCAAAAAGGGCGACCATGTGATGCTGGTGCTGAAAAGGAATTATCAGTTCTGGTATGTTATGATGGCACTTATCAAGATCGGCGCTATCGGTATCCCCGCGACCCATCTGCTCACAACAAAGGACTTTGTTTACCGCTTCGAGGCGGCAGATGTAAAGGCTGTTGTTGCAACCAGCCACGCAGATGTTTCCCACTACGTTGAGGAGGCAGATGAAAAGCTCGGAAACTGCCTTACTGCAAAATATATCGTAAACGGCACACGCGATGGCTGGACGACCTTTGACGAGGCTATCGAGAAATATCCCGATACAATGGAGCGCATCCCCACCAAGGCGGACGAGATCTTCCTGCTGTATTTCACATCGGGCACCACAGGATACCCCAAGATGGTGATCCACGACCACACCTATGCTCTTGCGCATATCCAGACCGCAAAACACTGGCACAATGTCGACCCCGACGGCATCCACCTGACTATCTCCGATACAGGCTGGGGTAAGGCGGC
>JAZQEQ010000086.1:0-11865 GCA_045539055.1 Oscillospiraceae bacterium
CCAACCACCCATAAATTTTAAGCTTTTTGCTTACTACATTTTTGCGAGATCTTACTACATTTTCATGATCTGCAAAAACACCGCCAAATGGCTCTGCAAAAGGTTGTGCATAACATAGAAAGTGAGCCTGTTTTTATAAAACCCTCTTTCCTTTTCCTGAATTTTATGGCTAAACAGGAAAACAAAGGTGAATATGAGCGGTATGTTTTCAAAAAACATCACAAGGCTATAATTACACCAGCAACAAAGTAACAAGAAATTGATATTGTTTCGCTTGATCCATAATATGAAGAAAAAATGAAACCTATCGTTAAATTGTGCAACTACCCGTTAAAAGGTGCAACCCCCTAAAATTGTATCAAATAACATATTATTTGCCATATTTAAAAACCGTCCGATGGACGGTTTTTAAATTGCAAAAGCTACTCTCGGATTGCCCTTAAGGCAATCCGTTTTCGCTTAACGAAAACCGCTCCGCTTTCGCGCGTCGCCGCCCGATTAGACTGCGAAAAAGCCTTTTTACTCAACATAGACTCATAAAGAGGTCGTCCGATGGACGGTTTTTTAATTGCAAAAGCTACTCTCGACTCGCCCATATACAGCATCAGCGCAGCAGATGCCGCATGGTGGCGTGTTATAAAGCAAAACAGGAGCAGATAAGGATCTGCTCCTGAATTGTTTTCATCAGCCTGTTACGCGCTCCACAGCCTTGAAGCCTGTGGTCTTTGCGAACTTCATGTTGTGTGGGAATGCCGATACAAGATCGGACGGGTCTGCCCTCTCAAAGTTTATGTCAAGGAAGCTGTTTCGGTCGAATGTCACGGAGAGGATGGTCACTTCCCTGTCGTGACCTGTCGCAGTGTCAAGCATAGTGTCCACCGCGTGCACCGTCACAAAGTCAACAGGCAACGCCGCGAACATCTCCCTCGCAAGCCTTATCGTGCAGCTGCATACATAGTCCTGCACGATATCGAAATAAGCGGACTTCGACAGCTCCTTTTCGGAAAGCTTTCCTGTCTTTGTGAGAGAAAGTCCCGTTGTCGGGACAACATCCTCCGTCTTTACCGTAAACTCTATCTCCATCCTTGACGGGTCGTCCGTGCCGAATTCAAAATCACTGCCAAGCTCGGACAGCTCCGCAAACGGATCTGCGTTCTCGATAGCCTCACAGTAAGCGTCAAGGTCGCCCGCAAGTATGCGCTTTGCAAACTCCGCGCTCATCTCGCCGCCCTCGCGCTCCTCCGCGTCAAGACGCTTTGCCTCCTCAACAGCCGCGCGAAGCTCCGCTCTGCGCTGCTCCTCCTTGCGCATTATCTGATCCGCAAGCGAGGGACGGTAGTCCGCGTATTCCTGAAGCGCCTTAAGCTCCCTCGGACCCTTGCCTCCTGACGAAGCAGTGTCCTTGCGCTGTGCAAGCACGTTCCAGTTCACCGCATGGTCGCAGTCCTTGTGCACGCTCCTGATGACGTTGATGTAGTTCTCGTACTGCTCGTAAGCCTCTCTTGCCTCGGCAAGCTCCTCCTCATTCACAGCCGCCGCAGCCTTTGCAGGCGCAGACTTTGTCGAGGCGGTCTTCTTCTCCTTGCCCTTTTTCTTTGTGCCGAGATTTTTGGTATAGTACAGACCTGTGCCGGGGAGTCCCACTGTCGCGGTGCGGCGACCGCTGCTGTGCATGGAGTACCTCGCGCCCTTGGTTCCGACGCTGACGCCGACGCCCGTCTTGGAGATATTGAGGTTTACGCCCTTGCAGATCTTGATCCTCTTTCTGAACTGAAGTCCCATAGTATCGCTTCCTTTCGATGTTATATACTAAGTTTACCACATTTTTCATGCAATTGCAAGTAGGGACACGGCTTGCCGTGTCCGCTGAAATCGTTGCATCTTTTTTCAGGCACGGCAAGCCGTGCCCCTACGGATATGCTGCGTGTTTTCGGTGTAGATGTGTGCGCAAAAAACCGCACAGCAAGCTGTGCGGCTTTTGCAATTATCTATTATCCCTGTGCCTTTGCAGCATCCTGCTCGCGGATCTCGCTACGGCGGATCTTGCCGCTGCCGACAGTCTTGGGCAGGCTGTCGCGGAACTCGATGACTCTGGGGTACTTGTAGGGCGCGGTCTGGTTCTTGACGTAGGTCTGGATCTCCTTTTTCAGCTCGTCGGAGGGCTGTGTGCCGTTTGTAAGCACGATGGTAGCCTTTACGACCTGACCTCTGATCTCGTCGGGAACGCCTGTGACAGCGCACTCCAGAACATAAGGAAGCTCCATGATAACGCTCTCGATCTCGAACGGACCGATGCGGTAGCCCGAGGACTTGATAAGATCGTCAACTCTGCCGACATACCAGAAATAGCCGTCCTCATCCATACGCGCGGTGTCGCCTGTGTGGTAGTAGCCGTCATGCCAAGCCTCGTGGGTGCTCTCCTCGTTGTTGTAGTAGCTCATGAACAGACCGCAGGGCTTCCTGTCGCCTGTCTTGATGCAGATCTCGCCCGTTTCGCCCACACCTGCCTCGGTGCCGTCCGCGTTCATGATGTGGACGTTGTAGAGAGGATTGGGCTTGCCCATGGAGCCGGGCTTCGGAGTCATGCCGACAAAGTTTGCGATGGACAGGGTGGTCTCGGTCTGACCAAAGCCCTCCATCAGCGAGATGCCCGTTGCCTTCTGGAACTGGTAGAATACCTCGGGGTTGAGTGCCTCGCCTGCGATGGTAGCGTACTTCAGGCTGGACAGGTCGTACTTCGACAGGTCCTCCTTGATGAAGAAACGGTACATTGTGGGCGGCGCACAGAATGTTGTGATGTTGTACTTTGCGAACATGGGGAGGATATCCTCGGCATGGAAACGCTCGAAGTCGTATACGAACACGGCTGTCTCGCACATCCACTGTCCGTACAGCTTGCCCCACAGCGCCTTGCCCCAGCCTGTGTCGGAGATGGTGAAGTGGATGCCGTTGGGGTCAACGTTGTGCCAGTAGCGCGCGGTGGTGTAGTGACCAAGGGGATACTTGAAGTCGTGCATTGCGATCTTGGGATAGCCTGTAGTGCCCGATGTGAAGAACATCAGCATGGGATCGCTGCCGCAGGCTGTGTCGTCTGTTCTGGGGAACTTGCTGCTGTAGGCGGAAAGCTCCTCGTTGAAGTCGTTCCAGCCCTCGCGAGCCTCGCCAACGATGATCTTTGTCTTAAGCGAGGGGCAGTTGGGAGCGGCGAGGTCGATCTCGTCCGCAACGCTTCCGTCAGATGTACATACAACGGCGGAGATCTCAGCCGCGTCAAAGCGGTACTCGAAATCGTGCTTTACAAGCTGGTTGGACGCAGGAATAACGACTGCGCCGAGGCGGTGCAGTGCAAGGATGGAGAACCAGAACTGGTAGTGTCTTTTCAGCACCAGCATTACCTTGTCGCCCTTCTTGATGCCGAGGGACTTGAAGTAATTCGCGGTCTGGCAGGAATACTTCATGATATCCTTGTATGTGAAGCGGCGCTCGCTCTTGTCGTCCGCAACATAGATCATAGCGGTCTTGTCGGGGCACTTTTCAGCCAGCGCGTCAACGATGTCGTACGCGAAGTTGAAGCTCTCCTCATTGTGGAAGTTCACAGCGGACAGCATACCGTTCTCGTCTGTTTCGCAGGTAACGAACTTATCCGCAACAGGATGGGAGATGCCTGCCTTGTAGAAGTTGGAATGTGTATAATGGCGCACATGCTCGTGATAGCTCGTGTCGGTCTCGCCGTCCTGAGGTGCCATAACGAATGCGTAGATCTCGCAGTCCTCGCCGCCGAGCGCGATCTCGTCATGAGGAATGGAGCTGTCGTAGTAGATGCAGTCGCCCTCGTACAGCGTTTCAACGTGCGTTCCGATGACCATGCGCAGCGTGCCCTTGATGACGATATCCATCTCCTGACCTGCGTGGCTGGAGAGATGTCTTTCGCCTGTCAGTGCCTCCTCGGAATAGGGGATGACAACATGGAACGGCTCTGCGATCTTGTCCTTGAACTTGTGAGCAAGGCGGTTGTACTCAAAGCCTGCTCTGCGAACGATCGGCTTGCCCTGACCCTTTCGTGTCACGGTGTAGCCTGTAAGCTCGGGCGCGTTGCCCTCCATAAGCTCCGCGATATCAACTCCGAAAACACCAGCGCACTTGTGGATGAAAGTAAAGCTGAAGTCAGTTTCGCCGTTCTCCATCTTTCTGTAATCCTCAGCCGAAAAGCCTGTCTTTGCAGCCATAGTTTCGGCGGATATGCCCATATCCTCGCGCAGCGTGCGAATTCGCTGTGCGACCTCACGGATCTTCTGTTCTGTCGTGTTCTGATTATTCATGTCGATGTTCTCCTTTCGCTGTTGTCGGGGCTTATAAAAACAAAAAACTCGCCCCAAAGTATCACTTTGAGACGAGTATCAAACCCGCGGTACCACTCAAATTGCGGAGCAGCCTTATTCTGTCCGCCACCTTCAGACTCGCCCTTTTTCAGGGAAAAGCCCTATGCATTAACGCAGCCTCACGAGAGCGCTTACTGTAACATTTTCAGCACCCCAACTCAGAAGTGATGTCCGCTACCCGTTGCTGCCGTCTCGCACCACCCGACGACTCTCTGAAAGCATTGCAGATAACGAATGTGTCTTCGTCATTGTTTTTGTGAGGTTATTATAGCACAGTAAATTCCAAAAGTCAAGGTTTTTTTTGCGGATTTTTTAAAAAAAGTTCGACGCTTCGCCGCTACCGTTGAATTGCTTGCGCCGCAGTCCGTCTGTTACATCAAAAATTACATAAAATTTTATGCAAAATACACAATATAATCGAATGTATATTGAAAATATTGTGGCTTTGTGGTAAAATAATGCAATGAACATTACACAAGAAAAGGTGATACGATGACAGCTCAGAACTGGAACAGGATATTCGGCACCGCGCTCGGCGCACTGACAGAGCACTGCACCGACCTCGGCGCTTTTCTGCTGGACTGCCGCGAGCAGAAAACGATGCTGGACAGCAACGGAATAAGACTGCTCGGCTTAAGACGGCAGCCCGATTACGATGAGCTTTATACGATAGTTACACAGTCGGCTTCGGGCGGCTCAGAAGCTGCTGCCGAAATAATAATCGCAGAGCAGACCGAGGATGTTATAGCAGGCTTTATCCACCTGCACGCCTCGCATGGCGCGAATTACAACGGAGATCTGCCTGTCTGCTCCTACACGCAATTTATCTCAGAGGTCACACAAAGCGCAAAGGACAGCCTGCTCGCGCTGCTGCAGATAGAGGAATACGGAAACCCCGACCTTAAGGGCGTTGATATCTCCACTGTACTTACAGCGATCATCGCAGGCACCCCAAAGGGCACTATACTTTCCGCGGCGGAAAAGAACCGCTTCTGGCTGTATATCCCCGATTTCTCGGGCGACAAGACAGACTGCCTCGAAAAGCTCCAGAAGTTTGTAAGAGAATATGTGATGAAAAACGGTCTGTCCGCGCATAACATCACATTCTCAGCAGGCTGCGGAGCAGATGTTTCGCTTCCCTCGCAGCGTATGCAGACCGCGGAATTCACGCTGTTCGATGCCGCAGCACTGGGCATCGGCACTGTCAGGGTCTACTCCGACGAGCGCTATGAGCAGCAGAAGACAGAGTACGAGAATATGCGCCGCTTTACAAGGCTCGTGGACGGAAATATGTTCCGCTATCACTTCCAGCCTATCATCGACTCGCACAGCGGCGAGATAATCGCATACGAAGCGCTCATGCGCACCGACAGCAGCATCGGAATGAACCCGCTTGAGGTGCTCGGAGCCGCAACAAAGCTCGGCAGACTGTACGACATCGAAAAGGCGACCATGCGCAACGCGCTGGAATATATCTGCACGCATCAGGAGGACTTTGCGGAGAAAAAGCTGTTTGTAAACTCCATCCCCGCGCATATCCTCTCCTACGCGGACTGGGATTCACTGTGTCAGGACTACGGCGAGCTGATGCAGAAGATGGTAGTCGAGATGACCGAGCAGACAGAGCTGGACGATGACCGTATCGCAATAATCCACGACAGACTGCGCAGAAACGGCATCCAGCTTGCGATAGACGACTACGGCACAGGCTATTCCAATGCATCCAATCTCCTGCGCTATACACCTGACTATGTAAAGATAGACCGCTCCCTTATCGAGGGCATCAACGCAAACCCGAAGATACAGAAATTCGTTTCGGGTATAATCGAATTTATCCACGAGAACGGCTACTCCGCACTTGCAGAGGGCGTTGAAACGCGCGAGGAGCTGAACACCATGATACAGCTCGGCGCAGACCTCATTCAGGGCTACTACATATCAAAGCCGCGCCCGTTCGTGCTGCACGAGATACCGCAGCAGCTTCGCGATGAGATAGTTGAGTTCAACCGCCTGCTGTCCGAGAATATCGTAAAGGTATATCACCCCGAGGAGGGCGAAGCTGTCGAGCTTACAAAGCTTGCGGCTGAGTATTACGGCTCGATATTCGTTGAAACGGAAAAGCTTGTTATCGATGGCGTCAAGGGCACAGAGTTCAACTGCCCCGTCATCATCAAGGACGGCGTGAACTGCAACCTCACCCTGCGCAACGCAAGCCTTATGACAGACAAGGAGAACCCCGTCATCACTGTCGGCAAGGACTCCTCCGTGGTCATAACGCTCGAGGGCGAAAACGAGGTCCTCGGCCGCGGTATCTGGGTGCCGCAGTCATCCTCTCTCGAGATTACGGGCGCAGGCTCGCTGCACGTCCATGCCGAGGTACAGAACAGCTACGGCATCGGTGTTGACCGCGACAACAGCCCCGGAAATATCACGATAAGCTGCAGCGGAAAGCTTCAGGTAGACTCTAACGGCGAGAACGCCATCGCCATCGGCGGCGGCAAGAACGCAGGCGGCAACGCTATCCGCATACTCGCGGGCGAGATCGGTATTGTCTGCTCGGGCGGAACCTGCGTCGGCATAGGAAACTTTGACGGCGACAGCGTTATAGATATCATCCAGGCGAATGTGAGCGTGAATATCTCCGCTCCCTACGCTGTTGCGATAGGCTCGGTATCCGGCGCGACGGATATCTGCATGGATAACTACAACGTAGAGATCGAGGAAGCAGGCGTTCAGCTCTGCGGTATCGGCGTGCTTGAGGGCGGCCGCGGACATATCCGCATGCGCAACGGCACGATAAAGCAGGGTATGCACGGACGCGGCATCACCTGCATCGGTACAGAGGGTGGCTCGCTCGACTGTGATATCAAGGCGACGAACGTTTCGCTCTACTGCGAGGGCGCGGCTGTGTGCGGCGTCGGCGATGTAAGCGGCAGCGGTAACGTGACGATAAAGCAGAGCGGTCTTGAGATGACATTCCTCAGCAAGGACGCTTTCACCATCATCACAAAGGACGGCACCGTCACCTCCGAGGACATCACAGAGGCGATAAGGATAAACGAATAACAGACAAAAGGCTCGTTTCAATAACGGGCCTTTTTTTGCATAACATCGCAAAATAAATAAAACCACATCTTCCTTTTTTAGCAAATTTTGTTGTAATTTATAATGAAATTTCCACTGTAATATGGTATACTGTTATTATAGAATATCGTCGCATTACGCGATATCCATAAATGACCGCGGAGGATATATGAAGAAAAAACTACTTTGCTGCATTCTGTCGCTGCTGATGATGCTCCTTTGCATCCCTGCGACGGCATACGCCGCCGATGAGCCGTATGTCATCACCGTATACAACGAGAGCAACGGGCTTCCCACGGGCGAGGCAAACGTCGTCATGCAGTCGTCGGACGGCTATATCTGGATAGGCAGCTACGGCGGACTTATCCGCTATGACGGCACACGCTTCAGGAATTACAGCTCGGAGCGCGCGATAGAGTCAAGCTCCATCCGCTCGATATTCGAGGACTCGGCAAACAGGCTCTGGATAGGCACTAACGACGCTGGCGTGTACCTTATGGAGAACGACAAGTTCACCCACATCACGGCGCAGACCGAAACGGACTTCCTGTGCATACGCGGCTTCTGCGAGGGCAAGGACGGCACCGTGTACGTTGCGTCAAACTCCGGCATCGGCGAGATAGACGGCAAAAGGATACAGCCGTACGACATCCCCGAGGTTATGGGACTGACCGTGTACTGCGTGGGCGAGGACAGCCTCGGACGTGTCTGGGGCGCGATGAACGACGGCAAGTGCGCGATAGTAAAGGACGGACAGCTCTACGAGATGCTCTCCTCTGACAGCGTTTTCAGCTCCTGCGAGATATACAGCCTCACCGCCGACAGCGAGGGCGGCATCATCCTCGGCAGCTCGGGCAACGAGGTCGCAAGGCTCAGTAATTTTGACGAGAACGGAAACTTTGACGCAGAGTATTTCGCAGTGGGCGAAGTAACCTCCCACAACAGCGTGACCGCTACCGACAACGGTCATATACTCGTTGCGGGCACGCAGGGCTTCGCCGTTATCTACCCCGACGGCAGCATCAGCGAATTCACAGGAGATAAGTCCTCCACCGCTGTAAACACCGTAATAAACGACTACGAGGGCAATATCTGGCTCTCATCGTCAAGCTTCGGCGTTATCAGATATTCCCACGGCTGTATAAGCTCGCCGAACGACACCGCACAGCTCAACGGCATCGCGGTGAATACCGTTGCAAAGTGCCGCGACAGGTATTACCTCGGACTTGACGACGGGCTGATGATATTCGACAGCAGCTGGAACAGCGTAAGCGACGAGCTTACGGCTGCCTTTGACGGCGTGAGGATAAGAAATATCATCGCGGACAGCAAGGGCAGAGTGTGGATAGCAAGCTACTCCGACAACGCGGTGATGTGCTATCTCCCCGACAGCGGAAATATAAGGGTGTACAACAGCAGCAACGGACTTGCAGGCGACAAGGCGCGAGTTATAAAGGAGCTGTCTGACGGACGCATCGCGGTCGGCACCCAGACAGGTATAAGCATCATCGAAAACGATGCCGTGACCGAGAGCTACACCTACGAGGACGGCATGGAGAACACCTCCGTCCTCTGCTTTGAGGAGGGCGAGAACGGCACGCTGTACGCAGGCAGCGACGGCGCAGGCATCTACGAGATAAAGGACGGCAAGCTCACGAACCACGGCTTTGACAGCGGTCTTGGCGAGGGCGTAGTGCTGCGTATGCTGAAGAACGCGGACGAGGACGGATATTTCGTCAGCGCAGGCAGCAGCCTGTACTACTGGAAGGACAGCACCTTCACAAAGCTGTCCAACTTCGACAAGTCCGAGGGCAGTATCTTTGATTTCTACGACAGGAACGGAAAGCTGTGGGTGCTTCAGAACAGCGGCATCCGCGCAGTCGACAAGGCGCAGCTGCTAAGCGGCGAGCCTACCGAGGCGATAACCTACGGCACTCAGCACGGACTTTCGGGCACGCTCAATGCCAACACATGGAATTTCGAGGACGAGAACGGCAAGCTTGTCATGGCGACAAGAAACGGCATAAGCGTCTTCGGCTTCAGCGGCGTAAACAGCAAGCTGCCCAATGTCATCATAAACAGGGTCAGAGTGGACTCTAAAAACCACGAGCATCCCCAAAGCCTTGAGATAGAAAGCAAAGCGCAGCGTGTGACGTTCGATTTTGCGGCGCTCTCCTACTCGAACACCGCTCCGCTCAAGCTCTCCTACAAGCTCATCGGCTTTGACGAGAACGCGACCATGATAGACACGGACAAGAGCGGCAGCATAAGCTACACGAATCTCCCCGGCGGCAGCTATACCTTTGAAGTAAAGGTGTTCAGCCCCGAGGACCCCGAGCAGTTCAACACAACGAGCATCAGCTTTACAAAGGGCTTCAGAATGACCGAGCATCCGCTTTTCTGGGTGCTGCTGACAGCCGCGATAGTTGCCGCTACAACGGGCATCGTGATATTTGCGGTGCGCACCAAGCTGAACAATATGCACCGCAGGCAGCAGGAATACAAGAGCATCGTCGAGCAGGCGCTGCTCACCTTCGCAAACACCATCGACGCAAAGGACAAGTACACAAACGGTCACTCCATGCGCGTAGCGCACTACTCAAGAGAGCTTGCAAAGCGCATGGGTATGAATAAGGACGAGCAGGAGCACATCTACTACGTTGCGCTGATGCACGACATAGGAAAGATAGGCATACCCGACCACATCCTGAACAAGCCCGGAAAGCTCACCGATGAGGAGCGCAGCATCATTCAGAAGCACGTTGACATCGGCGGCGAGATACTTAAGGACTTCACCACGCTCTCGGGCATCACCGACGGCGCACGCTACCACCACGAGCGTTACGACGGCAAGGGCTACAGCAAGGGACTGGAGGGCAAGGCTATCCCCCAGCTTGCGCGTATCATCGGAGTTGCGGATACCTATGACGCAATGGCGAGCGACCGCGTTTACAGAAAGGCTCTGCCCGAGGAGATCATCATCGGGGAGCTTGAAAAGTACAGCGGCACGCAGTTCGATCCCGAGGTAGTTCCGCACATGCTGGATATGATAAAAGAGGGAATAGTTCCTTATAAAAACGAACAATAAACCATCCGCTTCCTCACCCCCGCTTTTTACATCACATATACAAAAAGCCCCCGAAAACGGGGGCTTTTCTATTACTTTCTGTCGAATTGAGCAGTAAAATTACAAATCGTATCGTAATTACAGGCTTTTCAGGCGCTCTTTTATCGCCACAAGTGCCTCGGTCGGGTCGGTAATTCCTGCAACCGCCTGCTCTATCGGGCAGATGCCGTCACCGCGGCGGTTGATGATGTTTCCGCACAGCGTGCCGTATTCCGCCTTTATCCCGTGGCTTCTGAGAGTCTCCAGCGCAGGCTCGCTCATTACCTCGGCGTACACCTCGCGCACCTTAAGCAGCACATACAGGAAAGCCGCGCCGTTGCCGACTACCTTGTCGGCGGCGGAGAAGCCCTCGCCAATGCCGTCCGAAAGCCACGAAAGCAGCGGCTTTACACCGCGGTCAGTGCTCACGAGGGTCTGCTCTCCCCTGCATATTACGCAGGTGAACGAGCCCTCACGAAGCCTTGCCCTCGCTCTTTCAATATCACTCATTGTCGGCTCTCTTGATGATGAACATAACGAGCGGGATGATGCAAAGCTGGAGCAGTATACCGAGCCAGCCAGCCGCGATGCTGTTTACGATAACAGCAGGCTTTACAGCAGTGCCAAGTCCATAGAAGCCGATAAGGATAGCAACGGCTCTGACAGCCCTGCCGAGCACCTGCACAGCAAGCACTTTAAGCACTGTCGGCATTTTGTTGTTGCGCAGAGCGCCTGCAAAAAAGCCGTAAGCGCAAAGCTCGATTGCCATAAACGGCAGCATAGCAGCAGCGGGCATTCCTGTCAGCAGGAAGCTCAGAATGGGACTGAGCGCGCCTGCGATACCTGCGGCATAAGGACCGCACAGCAGACCCGCAAGGATGATGGGCAGGTGCATCGGAAGCAGCAGCTCGCCAAGGGAGCTTCCCGAGCCTGTGTGTGCACCGATAAGGTGAATGATCTGCGGCAGTGCAACAGCCGCCGCAATTGCGATAAGCGCGCCGATGGTCTGCGCCTTTACCGAAAGTTTTTTATTTGTAACTGATGTCATGTGCAGCCTCCTTAAATATGCTTTGCAAAATCAGCCATTGCCTCGGATATCTTGATGCCCTGAGGACATACGGACTCGCAGCCCTTGCAGCCGATGCAGGCGGTGGGCAGCTTGTCGCTCTCCATCTCCGCAAGCTCCGGCGGCGCGGTGTAGCCGCTTCCTACGCGGTAATGCCTGTTGTACATATCGATGAGCTTAGGAATGTCCAGACCCTGCGGGCAGTAGGATGTGCAGTAGCGGCAGGAGGT
>JAZQEQ010000087.1:0-5128 GCA_045539055.1 Oscillospiraceae bacterium
TCAAGGACAGAGAAAAGCGCTGGCAGAATCTTATGGAGGGTCACGAGCTTTATTGCAGCGGTCACATGATGGAGGCTGCCTGTGCGTACTTCGAAGCGACAGGCAAGGACAAGCTGCTGAAGGTGATGGAAAAGAACGCCGAGCATATCTACAAGATGTTTATTACGGAGAAGCGTGAGGGCTACCCCGGTCACCCTGAAATAGAGCTTGCGCTGATGAAGATGTACAGACTTACGGGAAATGAGCATTGCCTTCAGCTTGCGCAGCATTTTGTTAATGTCCGTGGTGTTGACCCGAAGTTTTTTGAAAAGGAAGCCGCAAAGCGCGACTGGAGCGTGTGGGGCAACGATGCCACAAATCATCACTACGCACAGAACTTCGCACCGCTGAAAGAACAGAATGATGCAGTAGGTCACTCGGTGCGTGCGGTATATCTCTATACGGGTGCCGCAGACCTCGCTTCCGAAAACGGAGATAAGGAGCTTCTTTCAGCCTGCCGCAGATTGTGGGAGAGCATAACAAAGCGCCGTATGTACATTACTGGCGGCATAGGCTCGACACTAATCGGAGAGGCTTTCTCGGTGGATTATGATCTGCCCAACGACACGGCTTATAATGAGACCTGCGCTTCCATCGGACTTATGATGTTCGCATCCCGTATGCTGGAGAACGATCCCGACCGCGAATATGCCGATGTTATGGAGCGGGCGTTCTACAATACTGTTCTCGCAGGCATCCAGCTTGACGGAAAGAAGTTCTTCTACACAAATCCCCTTGAAATAATTCCAGGCATCTCGCATATCGCTGCGACTCACTGGCACGCTCTGACGCAGCGTCCGGGCTGGCACGCCTGTGCGTGCTGTCCGCCCAACGCAGCAAGGCTTATCTCCTCGATAGGAAAGTACGCATACGGCGAGAACGACACCACCGCATTCTGCCACCTGTTCGCTGATGGCGAGGTGAGCTTTGACAACGGTCTGAAGCTTGTGTGCTCCACTGACTACCCCTACGGCTTTACTGTATCCTACAAGATAACAGAGGGCAGCGGTACGCTCGCTGTGCGAGTTCCTGCATGGAGCAGGGAGTACACTCTTGCAAAGAACGGAGAGGCTATCGCAGTACAGCTGAATAAGGGCTATGCTTATATCGGAGTCGCAGCAGGTGACGAGGTCGCGCTTATCCTTGACAGCGCGCCGCACTACGCTTATGCAAGTACAAAGGTGCCCGAGCTGACGGGATGCACTGCTATCTGGCGCGGTCCGCTAGTGTATTGCTTCGAGGGCGCTGACAACGGAGATATACTCCCCATGTCGCTTAAGCGCGGCGGAAAGCTCACTGTATCAGAGCAGCGTGAGGATGCTCTTGATGGAGCGTACAAGATAACCGCCGAGGCGGTGCGTACTGTTGACAGCACAGACCTTTACAGCGATGCGCCGCTCATGGAGCAGCCCTGCGAGGCTGTTGCTATTCCTTATTACACATGGGGCAACCGCGGCGAGAACCAGATGCGCGTCTGGATGACGGAAGTAAGATAATAAGGCACAGGGGCATGACGATCAGTGCCCCTTTGACTTTGGACCAAGCTGGAGCGGCTGACCACTATCTGATCAGCTTTTAAGCAAATTGCACAAAAGCCCATATATATATATATATATATATAGCCAATAGAAATTTTTCCTTTTATTTGGTAAAATAATGCTATAAATTGTTGCTTGGAGGTTATTATATGGCGAAGTTTTGTTCAAATTGCGGCTCGGCATTATCGGAGGGTGTAAGCTTCTGTGCAGAGTGCGGTGCAAGGGTAGTGGATAGTGCAGTTTCAGTCGCTCAAAATCATTTTGAATTAAAAACTGCGACAGAAGACATTGCGAATAATTCGGTGCTTATTCAGGATGAGATAGCGCCTGCAAGATTTAAGGAATCTTTTTTAAGGTTGTATTCACAGTCGTGCGGCATGGTTATAGCAAATGTGATTTTATATATCATCGCTTTGATCGTGTGTTTTATGTACAGGAATGAGCAGTTTTTTGGTTATCGCGAAGTTTATAAGGGCAGCGGAATTTTTGAAATGGAATGGGTCAACAATACCTTTGCATTAGAGATCCGTACATGGGCAGTTATCATATCTGCGGTAGCGTTGGTGGCAGGATTGATCTGCTTGTTTTTGGCGCTTAATGTAAAGCTGAAACCGATGACGACAAAAGCACAATTAAGGTTTGGCGTAAAATCTGCCATAAACGCTCGTGCATGGACGATGCTGGGAATTATCGTTTCTGCTATCGGTGTTGCCATCCTGGCTGCCGCTGCTACAGCATCTGAACCTGCATCGTCATCTTCCTCGGGAGAGGCTTTAATTTGGTTTATATTTTTAGGTTTTATTCCTATTTATATTATAGCTAATATTTGTGTGATGGTGATCGGAAACAAAATTGCAAATGATATCCGTGATTATATGTAAAAAAATCATAACAATAAAGTAGACTTTTTGTAACAAGAGCGCATTCAAGCAATGTGCTCTTGTTTTTTTCTATGAAATATGCTATACTTATTTAAGTATGTAAAAAAGGAGCAATGTTATGTCTGAAAGAAAATATACAGGCGGGGCAGAGGGTATGAAGATACTCGACGAGTTCCTGCTGAATATACAGAAGCCGTCGCGCTATATCGGCGGTGAGGTCGGCGCAGTCATCAAGGACAAGAGCAAGGTCAATGTGCGCTTTGCATTTTGCTTCCCCGACACCTATGAAATAGGAATGTCGCATCTGGGCATGAAGATACTGTACGGTCTGAAGAATGCCGTGCCGAATTACTGGTGCGAGCGCGTTTTCATGCCGCTTCCCGATATGGAGGAGGAGATGAGAAAGCGCGGTATCCCGCTTTTTGCGCTGGAAAGTCTTGACCCGATAAAGGACTTCGATTTCATCGGCTTTACTATCCAGTATGAGATGTGCTACACCACCATTCTTGAAATGCTCGACCTTGCAGGTGTTCCTGTGCTTCAGAGCGAGCGCGAGGGCCTTGCGCCCATCGTTGTCGGCGGCGGCCCCTGTGTGTGCAACGCCGAGCCGCTTGCGGATTTCTTCGACCTGTTCATCATAGGCGAGGGCGAGGAGGTAAACCTCGAGCTGATGGCGCTTATGGAGCAGTGCAAGAAAGAGGGTACGACCCGACAGGAGTTCCTGCGCCGCGCAGCGAAGATAGAGGGCATCTACGTTCCCTCGCTGTACGATGTTTCCTACAACGAGGACGGCACCGTAAAGGCAATAGATGCAAAGGAGACCGCCCCCGCACAGGTAACAAAGCGAATAGTTAAGGATATCGACAAGATGTACGCGCCCGACAGCTTTGTCGTGCCGTTCTGCAATATCGTGCACGACCGCGCGGTAGTTGAGGTGCTGCGCGGCTGTATCAGAGGCTGCCGCTTCTGTCAGGCAGGCTTTATCTACCGCCCGTTCAGAGAAAAGAGCAAGGAAACCATCCTCGATCAGACAAAGTGTCTTTGTGAGAATACGGGCTATGACGAGGTATCACTGTCCTCGCTGTCTACAAGTGATTTCAAGGACATCGAGGGGCTGCTCACCGACCTCACAGATTACACAAGCAAGAACGATATAAACCTCTCGCTGCCGTCACTCAGAGTTGATCGCTTCAGCGACGAGGTGCTGAAGAAGATAACCGACGTGCGCAAGAGCGGACTTACATTCGCTCCCGAGGCAGGAACACAGCGTCTGCGCGACGTCATCAACAAGAACGTTACCGAGCAGAACGTTCTCGACAGCGTGAAGATCGCGTTCGAGGGCGGCTATACCAACATCAAGCTTTATTTCATGCTTGGACTTCCCACCGAAACGCTTGAGGATATCGAGGGTATCTATAACCTCGCAAGAGCCGTTGTGGAGCAGTTCTATGCAAATCCCAACCGCAAAAAGGGCAAGCCTGTCAGCGTATCCATCTCGCTGTCAACATTTATCCCCAAACCCTTTACGCCATTCGAGTTCGAGCCGCAGCTTGACGAGGAGAGTATAAAGGCGCGTCAGAAGCATCTTATTTCGATATGTACCGATAAGAAGATAAGCATCAGCTGGTCAAAGTACAACACATCGCTTCTCGAAGCAGTGCTTGCACGCGGCGACCGTCGTATCGCAAAGGTCATCTACTCCGCGTGGAAAAAGGGCTGCAAGCTCGACAGCTGGGAAGAGTATTTTGATTTCAATAAGTGGCAGCAGGCATTTGACGAGTGCGGACTCTCTATGGAGTTCTATGCAAATCGCCGCCGCGAATACGACGAGATAGCTCCGTGGAGCCATATAAATATGCTTGTTTCGCGTGAGTTCTTTATCGAGGAGAACAAGCGCGCCCACGAGGGAGTGTGCACTCCCAACTGCCGCGAAAAGTGCTCAAACTGCGGCGTTACCAAGTGCGTAGGAGGTGAAGTCTGCCGTGCCATCCGTTAATACAAGAGTTTTCTTCTCCAAGATGGACAGAGCGAAGTACATTTCGCACCTTGATCTTAACCACTGTGTTCAGCGCGCAATGCGCCGCAGCAGACTGCCGATATGGCAGACCGAGGGCTACAATCCCCATACCTATGTTGCATTTATGCTGCCGCTTTCTCTTGGACAGGAGGGCGTGTGCGAGGCGATGGACTTCCGTCTGACCGAGGACGTTGCCCCTGAGGAGGTAATGCGAAAGCTGAACGACAGCCTGCCGCCCGATATCCGTGTTATCAGTGTAACCGCGCCTAATTACAAGAACACCGACATCGCATCTGCTGAGTACAGGATAGAGTCGGATGTGGATATTGAAAAATTCCGCGAGTTTACAGCGAGCGAGCAGATACTCACCGAGAAAAAGACCAAAAAGGGTGTTTCTACGGTGGATCTGAAGCCGCTTATCTCAGAGCTTGTGATAGCGGATGATGCGATAACTCTGTGCCTGCCCGCAGGAAATGACTTCAACATCAACCCTTCGCTGCTTTTCGATGCGTATAAGACCGCAACAGGGGAGAGCATCACGCGCATGAGGATAGTGCGTACAAAGATATTCTGTGCCGACGGCAATATTTTTTCATAATGTCTTGCAATTTGAAGTGTATTGATGTATAATAAGAACAGCTTGTTTCAATGAT
>JAZQEQ010000088.1:0-7861 GCA_045539055.1 Oscillospiraceae bacterium
AGCATAAGCAGTTGCGATATTTACCTCGCCGCACACTACAAGAGTGCCGCCGCTTTGCAAAAGCGAATATGCCTTATCAAGTGTAGCTACTGCATTGGTAGCGCTCGAGCCGTCATTTGTATCAGCGCCGCTGCCGCTTACATACACAACTGCTTCGCTGTCAGCATACACGCCAAAAGCAAAGAGTGAAACCGCTATCAATATAACCGATAATACTGCAATGATTTTTTTCATAACTTGCCTCCAATTATAATTATATTTGTGATTTTATTATATACAACATTTTTGTTACAGTCAAACAAAAAAAGCGGGTAAAAAATACTTTTATTTTTTTATAATGAACATATTATTCAAAAGATAGACATAAACATGATAAAAATCACATTCATGCCTATCTTTTTTCAGAATCATAACTGTGCTGTCATTCAGCTGTTAAATGTTCAGTTGATCTTAGTCTTTCTTCATTTTCTTTTCGAAAGCCTTATCTGCCATGCCTGAGTAAAGCTGGAATTTCTTTATTTCCTCAGGATCGTATGGTCTGTAGTTAGGGCGAAGAAGATCGTGCTGCCATTTTGTAAGGTCAAGCTTCTCTCCGATAGCATACCTTCTCCAACAGCCTTCCCACGGCTCGTGCCCTTTAAACTTTCCGTTTACAAGTCCCCAGTTGAACACACCTATGTTATTGTTGTAATAGAGCGGCAGATGTGTAGCCACATTGTTATACTGAACTCTGTGAAGCCACTCTGTGTTGAGCATAGGTCTGTTAAATGGACGGAAAAAGTCGATTACACGTACCGAATGATCAAGCGAACCGTAGTCATGGTAGCTTATAACATCCGAAAGCTCAAGTGCGACCTTCTCCTCTTCAGCGAGTCTCTGATAGTCATTGTCCTTCGGAATACGCCACACATCCGCGCAAAGAGGCTGTATGGGATCGTATGAGCGGAAGATCTCAAATACCTTCTTGATGTGAGGCACGCTCAGAGTCTTTCTGCAGCTGTTACCGGGCTCGTTCCAAAGATTCCATACGATAACTCTCTCGTCCTTTGCATAAAGGCTGGCAAGCTCGTGTGCATACTCATAGAACTTTTCTGCAAGCTCGGGTTCATCAACGGGACTGTATTTTGGTGACAGATCAAGCGGAGGCAACGACCCCTCTTCTGTGCAAGGGAATATTCCCGGAAGCATTCTTGCCTCAGGTCTGAACGACCCGTGGAACAATCCTGCGTTTATTTCTCCGAACTGAGGATCCTTCTTAGGTCTTCCTCCGTCGCTGATAAGAACGAATAGAACTCCCAAGCCGTTCTCTGCTGCAATGCTCAGATACTCCTCGACATTTTTCATAAAGCTGTCATGCTGATACAGCCATACATCAAACGCAAGAAACTGTCTGACAGCATTAAAGCCGATCTGATGGGCGAGTGCAAGCTCGCGCTTTATTGTTTCTACCTTTGTGGAATGATCGTACTCCTGCCACATTTCGATCCATCCACTGCAATCGGACGGAACAAAGTTAAATCCGCGTATCCAGGGTCTGTTGTTATACCATTCCCATGCTTTTTTGTTTGACCACTTATCCAAGTTTTAACTCCTCCGTTTTGTTTAAATTGAGAGCATTGAGCACCTTGTTGCCCATGTTGATAAGTCTTGTGTAATATTCTTTGCGCTCACCTGCAGCATCTGTGTTCATGTAAGAGATAAAGAATGGTGTCTCGCCGAAATAGCCTGTTGTGACTCTATTCATTTCATGCTTCCAGCGATCAAGATATTCAACGATAAGCTTACGTGCGGTCTGCTCTTCTCCCATTTTAACATAAGAAAGTGCCATATAGCAAGGCAATTCTGGCATTTGCATGTTAGAAAAGAAATCAACATAGAAATCTGCGATATATTCGTATATAGATATAGCCTCATCACCGCGTCCGAGCTTTTCAAGACAAAGTGCCTCATAATACTTCATCGGTACCATAACAGAATCCTGCCACAGACCTGCCTGAAGGTTGTCGGGAAGCACCTGACCTGTTCTGAATGCGGAAATAGCCGTGTCATAATCCTTTGCGTCATATGCGCGCTTTCCTATTTCCTTCCATGCATCTATATACTGCTGAGCAAGCGCCGTCTCACCGCCCTCACAAGGCAAGAAGTCACGGCAGCCGAGTATCTCGAGTGCCTTTTCGTACTCGCCCATACGGTTATATGCCAAAGCCCACTCTGTACAGATGTCCTCACGCGCATCCACATAGTCACCGACCATTTTCTCAAGTCTTGCTACTACAGCCTTTGGATCGTCGCCGTTCTTGTTCATAAGGTAAGCGATCTCGAATATGAGCTGCTCGCACTTGGGATTCTGCTCAAGCGCACGGTCAAGGTAATCAAAAGCGGCTGCTCTGTCGTCTATTCTCCATGAATAAACTGCCATATTACGCAATGCTTCCCAGCCTGTGCACTGCTTCCACAGTTCTGCTGCCTTTTCATATCTTCTTGCAGCATAATGCAGGCATCCGAGAAGGTACTTGGAGCTTTCATCATTTCCGCTCTCAAGTATTGCGATCTCCTCAAATCTGAAGGGGAAGGTCTTGTGCTTGTTTGTTCCCTCTACGCTCTCACCAAGGAAGTACTTGATGGTAGGAGCCACATCGTCCGTGCAAGTCTTAACTCCGCGAAGCAGAGCCTCAGCCTCCTTATCAAAGCCTGCAGACATAAGGTCAAACGCAACATCGAGACATGTCTGTGAGGGTGAGCTTGAAAGCTTTGCATAGAACTCCTCCTCCGTCATTGCTCCTGCCATTACCTTTACATATCTTGCAACGTGGTTGAGCGGGTCATTTTTGAGTATACGGTCGAGACGTGCAAGCGCTGCGTCTCTGTTTCCGAGCTTCAGCTCGGCTGCTGCTGACAGCGCAAGCGCGAGCACGTTTTCTGTATTGTGGCTGAGTGCCTTTTCGCTGTGCTCAAGCATTCTGTCATATTCTCCGCGCTGACCGTCGATACAAGCAATACGAGTCATACCGCAGGATACATATGCCTCGTTCCATGTAGCTGCAAAGAAGTGGTCATATGCCTTGTCCTTTTCGCCAAGTCCGAGGTATGCCATACCGAGAAGGTAGCTGGTCTTTCCGCTTTCGGGATGGAAGTTGTACTTTGTAAGAAGAGTCATAGCTTTCTCAAGCATCTTTACTGCTGAATCATACTCACCTACAGTACAGTAATGCTCACCGAGAGCGATAAGAGCAGGTGTGTAGTCGGGATCAAGCTCAAGCGCTGACTCGAAGTATTCCTTGGGGGATTCCTTTACGCATCTGTACTGCTTGAAATGAACACCTGCAAGATATCTCTTCTCAGCTGTATCAAGCTCACCGGGATACGGAACCTCGGGGAAGAATACGCCCTCGCGGGTATTGGGTTTGTCTTCTTTCTTGTAATATACGATGCGGCCGATCTTGATCTCGTATTCCTTGTCGTTAAATTCGGGTGTCTTATACTCAACAACATCTCCGGGTACGAGATTGGCTGTTGTCGTAAATACTACCTTGCCCTCTGACTTGAGGACGATCTCTGCATTTTCTATGGGAGATGTTACCTGCACCTTCAGGCTGCCGCTCTCAACTCTGATAGCCGCAGATGTGTTTGCGTATGTAGCTGCGCCGAGAGCTGCGATCGGATACCAATACTGTGAGAAGCACTTTGTCTCATAGGGCTCAATCCATGAAAAGTCAGGCTGGTTGTTTGTATAAGAGCCTGCCATAAGCTCACAGTAAGCACCGTCTGTATCTGTAAGAGCGCCGCCCCATGATCTTGAAAGCTGATTGTAGCCCCAGGTAAACATCTTCTTACCTGTTGCAATGTGGTGGTCAGCTACATGAACGACACCGCACTTTTTACCGTTGTCGTATCCACCGAAGAAATCATACTCGGAGGACGCAGAGAAGTAAGAGGTGGAGTGATATGTGTTCTTATGCTTTGAAATATCCGTGCCTTCCTTGTCGAACTTAAAGCCGTTGTAGTTGCCGTATGCTATCGGGAAGCTTGCAACACTGCGGCGATAATGGAAGTAAACATGGTTTACATCAGACGGGAAGAAAAGCTCATAATCCGTGTTTACGGGAACTGCCGTATTCTCCCACCACAAGAATGAGTGACGCAGAGGCGTTCTGTTAGCAAGCTTAACACGAGTCTCGAAAATTGACTTTCCCGGCTCAAGTCTGATACCTACGAGTCCCTTCATACGATCCATCGGATCGTGCTCTGAAAGCCAAACTGTCGCACTGCCGTCATCGCCGTACTCGATATCATAGTCAACGGGCATAAATGTTGACGGGCGGTGATGGAATGGGAAGTTAAACTCGACACCACCCGATATCCATGCACCGAAAACACCTATGAATGAAGGCTTTATAACGTGCTGCTTGTAGAAAAAGTCGTATCCTGTCTTTTTATCGAGAGCCGAAAAAACACGGCCTCCGATCTCGGGCATGATTCCAATCTTTACATACTCATTTTCAAGATATATAATCGTGTATTCCTTATCCTCCTTTTTCTGGTTTCTTGCTCTGATGATTACCTTGTTAGGATAAGGATTACCGCTGCTGCGCTGATGATGCCTGTTTTCAGCAAACATTGGCAGATCTTCATGCTCTGCTGCGGCATAAGTCGGTATTATTTCGTTTACAACACTGACTTTTACATTTTCAAAATTCATTTTTTCTTTCCTCTCTTTCTTGTGCAAGTATGAATTATCACAATTCCTGCTTGACATAAGTTTATAACATTGCCAAGGTTTTTTCAAACAAAAAAAAATCCAAAAAAATACATGTTTTTTTTGACAAGATTTTGATTTGTCTTGCTTGATAACAAGGATAAAACATGATATACTGAACGGGTAAGAAAGGACAGGTTATTATGGCAATTAATATATTGGTCGAATCCAGCTTCAAGGACAGCATTTGGTGCAGACAGCTGTTGCGCTCGATTTCTGACGAAGCGGCAGCAAGAAGGTATGAGGTCAACGTAATTCCGAGCGACAACTTCGGTGACATTGATCTTGAAACTCTTTTCTGTGACTGCACTGAGAGACGCTTGCTTTTTTGCATATGCACCTCCATCAAGACGCTACCGCACATAAATGAGCTTATTGCTCAGAAAAATATACATTTGGTTCTTATCAATCATACATTCTTTAACCATATTAAAAACTACAGCTGCATCAGCATGGATTTTGCAGGAGCGGTAAATAATATAGTCCGATATCTAATTTCTGCAGGCAGAAACAAGATAGCGCTTTATGGCGTCAATCCAAATTCAAACACCGATGTCATAAAGATGCTGAACTTCAACAATGCTCTAAAGGAGCACCTGCACAGCTATGACGAGTCCTCTATTTTTTACAATCACTCCTCTTTGCGCGATTGCTATGAAAGCTTCGAGCCGAAAAAAGAACAGTACAATGCTATCATCTGCGCAAACGACATCGTTGCAATATCCTTGCTGAATTACCTCAAGGCTTCGGGAGTTAAGGTTCCTGAGGATCATTTTGTTATCAGCTTTGGAGATACGGTGCTTTCAAAGATATACTCGCCATCCGTTACCAACACATCGGTCGATCTGATAGAGATAGGGCATCAGGTGGTTTATCTTTATTCTTATCTTAAAAAGCGCGAGCCGTATGTTTCTGCATCTATCGCTATCCACTCAAATCTTTTTGCACGAGGCTCCACGGACGGCTTTTCCGTCGACTCGGACTTTGCATCTCCTCAACTCCCCTTCGGAGATAACAACTCAAGCGCAGACACGGTTTTTTTGCAAAACGACCATTCATATGCCGAGAGATATTCATTTTACCATAACATTAATTTCTACGACGATCCCGAGGCTGCGGAGATATTGGGAGTGGAGGATCTGCTGTGTGCTATGAATGCATTTGACTTTGAAATTCTCTCTGCCCTGCTAAGCTTTGAAACTACAGCACAAGCAGCGGACAGGCTGTATTCCTCTCAGCAGTCGATAGCTTACCGTATCAAGAGAATGTGTCAAATCATAGGATGCAATAACAAAACACAGTTGCTTGAAATTCTTACAAAGTATATTTCATACGAGTCTATAAAGAATTACAAGCCTAATTCCGAATACAGAATTTAATTTGCGTTTTTTAATATGTTTGCAATAGAAAGAAACATATGAAAATGTCAAAATATAGTGTAAAGCCGAGTTGTTATCAAGATCATCGACAATTACTGTGCAACCGCACTCTTACTCTGAGAGAAGAGTTAATCAAGTAATCCTTCCGTATCCGCTGTCATGTCCATATAACGTGCCCTGCCCCCTCAAATTCTGTATAAAGCACATCGTGTGACCTATAGCCTCGAGTGCCGCAACCATATTTCCTGAGCTTTTTATAGGAACTGATGCATATGCGTCTCCGTGGAATATCCAAAGTGCAGTAGAAGCAAAATTCGCTACAGCACTTTCGTCATAGTCAGCTGCACCCGCAACAGGAATAGCTGCCGCAAAAAGTTTAGGTGATTTTTGTGCATGATTTATATTTCGGCAAAAAAAGCTGCCCAAAATGCATAATTTTCACATTTTGGACAGCTTTGCAAGTCATTATTCGGTGCTATTATTCGGTTTTTCTTTTCTTTATAACTAATACCACTACGACTGCAACTACAACAACTGCGACAGCCGCAATAATCACCCATACGATCGGACTGATACCACCGTTTGCATCATTGGTATCGGGTGCCTTTGTGGTTGAGGGTGCCTTTGTTGTATCATCGGCTTTAGTCGTTGTAGGCGCATTTGTGGTTGTGGGTGCTTTTGTTGTTTCGTCAGTTGTAGTCTGCTTGTCTGTAACAGCATCGGTATCGTTTGAGCTGTCAGCAGATGTATCGGCATTTGTATCCTGAGTTGTGTCAGAGGGGAGTGTTGGAGCGGTATCGGATGGCAGACCTGTAACTATGTTAGTAAAGTCTGTGAGCTTTGCCTTGATAGCATTTATATCCGAATATCCCGATACATCAACAACAGAGCCGCCTGTACAGTCTGAGCCGATGATCGATGTATCTACCGAGAACTCACCGCCCGTAATAGTGAGCGTGCCCGTTCCTGCAACCTTTCCGCCGTAATTATCGCAAAGCATTACCTTGCCATTGAAGGTTCCGCCTGTAATTGTCATGGTAACATTTCCGGATACAGCGCCCTTTGCCTCGTTGTTGATGCAGCTTGCTGATACGTTCTTGTTAAAGGTTCCGCCGTTAACAACAAGGCTGATGTTTCCGTTTACACCCGGGTTTCCGTTAGCGGATACATTTCCATAAAATGAACCGCCGTTGATAGTAACATTGACATCTCCTGCTGTTACAGAGGACGCTGATGCACGGTTAGCTCCGCGAAGGGTGTTCCAGTATCCGCTGTTTATGGTAATGTCGGTCGGCTTTGTATCATCGCACATCGTGCTTGTTGTATCAAAGGAGCCCGCAATTATACTGAGTATCGCATTGACTCCGTCAGGCTTCTGACAATCTATTCCTGTGTCAAAAACCACCTTGTTGGAGTTGCATCCGATCGCCTTGTTGACAACTTCTACATAAAAGATGATATCCTTGAATACAGTATCTCCGTTGAGGTACATATTGTTCTTGAATGTCAACTGTGCGCCTGTCGTTCTGTAGTCAACGCCGCCGTAAACAGATGTCACATTTACTGTTCCTGTATGCACAGGAGTAGCATAAGCAGTTGCGATATTTACCTCGCCGCACACTACAAGAGTGCCGCCGCTTTGCAAAAGCGAATATGCCTTATCAAGTGTAGCTACTGCATTGGTAGCGCTCGAGCCGTCATTTGTATCAGCGCCGCTGCCGCTTAC
>JAZQEQ010000089.1:0-9727 GCA_045539055.1 Oscillospiraceae bacterium
GCTCTATCCGCGCCTGTCGCTGCGCGCTTAACAACGGAAGATACCTTTCGAGCGTTGAAAACGGCTGCTTCGGGTCGAATTTCAGAAGCGTTATATCCACACGCTGTCCCTCCTTTATCAGAGTTATTTTCACAAGCTTAATGATATCATTTATCCATCTGTCTGTCAATACGTCAACCGTGCGGCAAAAAGCAAGACCACCGTATAAGAACGATGGTCTTAAGCTTTATTTGTTGCTCTTGTGTTCTCTTAATATGTAATCCTTATCCGCATCGATTATACGCAGCATAACATCTGCAAAGATAGGATCAAACTGAGTTCCCTTTCCCTTTTCTATCTCGCCTCGCACATGATCCTGCGGCAGCACATCACGGTAGCTGCGGTTGGATGTCATAGCGTCATAAGCGTCCGCAACGCCGATTATCCTCGCGATAAGCGGGATGTGCTCGCCGGCAAGTCCATCGGGATAGCCGCCGCCATCATATCGTTCGTGGTGATATTTTGCACCGATCACGATATCAGGGATCTCTGACATATGTTCAAGTATCTCCGCACCGATCTCGGGATGAGTCTTTATTACCGCATACTCCTCATCCGTGAGCCGCGAGGTCTTGTTTATTATCTCATCGGGAACGCCGATCTTTCCGATATCATGCAGCAGACCTATGTAGTAAATATCCTCCTGCTCCTGCTGCGACATATTGAGCCGAGCAGCGATCATTCTTGAGTATTCCGCAACTCTTACAGAGTGACCGTTTGTGTACTTATCCTTTGCGTCTATCGTGCCCGCAAGGGTCTGGAACACCTGTGTCGTCAGCCTTTGCAGCTTGCGGCTGTGTTTCTTCAGCGTCAGAGTCTGCTTTTCTACCTCATCCTGAAGCTGATCACGCAGACGCTCAAGCTCCAGTATGCAGCCTATCCTGCATCGCATTACCTCAGGAATAAACGGCTTAGCAATGAAATCAACCGCGCCCATCTCAAAACACTGCACCTCGGAATTGGTATCGTCGTCAGCAGTAAGGCAGATGACCGGTATATTCCTTAGCCGCTCGTTCTGCTTGATTATCTCAAGGAACTGAAAGCCGTCCATCTCCGGCATACGAAGATCGAGCAATATCATATCTACCATATTGTACTCAAGATACTCAAATGCCGCCTTACCTGAAGATACTATGCTGACACGATAATCATCTGCGAGTATCTTCTGGGCAACGAGCAGATTCATCCTGTTATCGTCTATTACAAGCACAGAGGGCATCGTTTTCTGTTCTTCATAGGATATAAGATCCAGACTATCCATCAGCGCCAGAAGCAGCTTGGCTCTGGATATCGGTTTTGCAATATATCCGCTGAAGCCTGCATTAAGATAATTCTCCCTTGCCGAGGATACTGTATTGCCGGTGACCGCTATCGCCGGGGTCTTGTCACACACATGCCTGTCGCGCAGAAGCTTCAGGAATGTGATACCGTCAACGCCCGGCAGCATGTGATCTATCAGCAGGACATCATATTCTTCGCGCGAAAGCTTTCTGAGCGCTTCCTCAGCCGAAGTCGTGATGTCAAGGATCACGCCGGTATCTTTAAGTGCTTCCTGCAATATCCTTCCATCAATAATATTATCATCAAGCGACAACACCCTTATACCCTGCATATCAGTAATACCAACCATTACAAAACCGCTTCCTTTCTGTTTTTAAGATATTTTCCTGCTTCGGCAAGAGTCTGCTCGTAAAGCTCCATAGCAACAGAATGGTTTTCTCTTATAAAGGCAATGCTTTCCTGTATATCTTCCTCTGCCTTTATACGCTTTCCTGCCATCTCCAGCTCAAGGCAGCGCTTGGAAAGAGGCTTTCCGCCAACGTTCAGCGAATTTGACTTCAGAGCATGGATGGCTACCGTATAGTCGTACCAGTTCTCCGTCGAAAGTGCATTTTCAAGCTCCTTGATCTTGTCATCTCTCATGTCACAGAAGATGCCGAGTATCTCGCAGTACATCTCCTCGCTGTCGGCGCAATATCTGATGCCAAGAGCGATATCAAGCAGCGGTTCCTCAGGCGCACGCTGTTCTTCCTCAAACGCTGCGGCAGCAAATGTATCTTCTGCCTGCGCAGCTTTTTCCTGAGGTGCATCGGTATATATCACCTTTCCTTTCGGAAGATGCTTCGCAAGCATTTCTTCAAGCAGCTTTCCGCTTATCGGCTTGCTCATATAATCATCAAAGCCTGCCTCAAGGTACATCTCGCGGACGCCCGAAACCGCATTCGCTGTAAGCGCTATCACAGCAGCATCCCTGCTCTCGTTGATCGGCATACTTCTGAGATGTCCGAGGACCTCTATGCCGTCCATTACAGGCATCATGTGATCAAGCAGTATTATATCATAGCGATTGCTCTTTACAAGCTCCAGAGCCTCCTCACCGCCCATACACAAGGTCAGGTCCACCTTTGTATCCTTAAGCAGATTCTTCAGCACCATAAGATTCATGTGGTTGTCGTCCACCGCAAGGATAGCCGCACCGGGGGCGGTAAACGCTGCTGTATATCCTGCCTCGGGCACTGTACAGGATGTGTTATATCTCATAACGAAATTTCCCACAACATCATCTCCTGTGATGCTCTGCGTAAGGTATACAGTAAACACCGAACCCTCGCCGTATACGCTCTCCACCTTTATCCTGCCTGCCATCAGCTCGACAAGTCGATGTGTTATTGCAAGACCTAATCCCGTGCCCTCGATATGTCGGGTCTGGCTGAGATCAAATCGGCTGAAATTCTCAAACAGCATTGTCTGATCCTTCTGATCGATACCTATTCCCGTATCCTCTACAGATATCTTGAGCTGGACTGACTCTCGCTTAGGATCTACAGTGCCGTTTACTGTAAGCTTCACATGACCTTCGTTAGTGTACTTCACGGCATTGCTGAGCAGATTAGTCAGCACCTGCTTTATTCTTATATCATCACCGTAAAGCTCATTTGGCAGCTGCTCATTTACAACGACATCAAAGTTCAGCTTCTTCTGCTCCGCCTTGATCCTTACCATATTCACGACATCGTTAAGAAGCGCTCCGAGCTTGTACTCATGCTCAAAGATCTCCATCTTACCTGATTCGATCTTGGAGAAGTCAAGAATATCATTTATGATCGATAGCAGGTTGTTACTTGCGCTGTCAATATTTGCGGCATACCCAAGCACGTTCTTGTCATTGCTTTCTCTGAGTATCATCTCGTTCATACCAATGACCGCGTTGATAGGCGTTCTTATCTCGTGGGACATATTTGCAAGAAAATCACTTTTTGCCTTGCTGGCATTCTCGGCGATGATCTTGGCATGGCGCAGTTCATCGCTCTCCTTAGCCTTCTGCTCGGCACCGAGAAGATATATAGTGATTATTACAAGCAGTACCCACAGCAATCCGAATGTCCACAGCACCAGCGGAATTATCAGTGAGATATCACCAGCAGGCGCTTTTTCGGGAACGAAGCCCATTATGTACAGACCATTATGATCTGTTTCAGACGCAAAAACGATCAGATTGTTCTGATTAGAATATGCCGCAGCAGCAGTTTTCACATTCATACTTTTACTTATACTGTCTATCGCATCGGAAAGCTGTTCGGATTTAAAAAACTCCATCGTAGCCTCGCTGCCATCAGAGCGAAGCAATATCCTGCCGTTGCGGTCTGTCAGCACACATTCGCCGAATCCGTCATAGCAGACCATATTTACTTTCTTTTCTAGCGTGCTGCAGTCATACAGCTTGTAGAGGACATATCTTACATTTGAGCCGTTATATACCGGCACAGCAAACAGCACCTTGTCCTGCTCTGATGAACAGCTTACAGACGGATTGCCATGCAGTGCATCCGAAATACCCTCATACTCGGCAAAAAGGAGCTGCTCTCCATCGGCAGCCTCGCCATTTATACGCAGTACACCATAGGATACACCGTTCTCTTTTTTGAAGATGTCATCCAGCTCGCCTGTTTCGATATCCACAAAAGCCGTCGAAGCCTCCAGCAGACTGAGCTCGTCGTTGAAGCTACTGTTTATCATCTCGCCCATCATATTGGCGAACCCCGCAACATGGCTTTCTACCTGTCCGTGAGTGATCTCCTGAAGCTTTCCCCACATAACGAAACATACGATAGCAAGCAGTACAAATCCCGCCGCGATAAATGCGACCGCGCTCATTATCCTTTTTGCATTACGCATCTTACTCATATACCGTTACTCCGTCTACAAACCAATCCATTTCCTCAAGCAATATCCTGTCGCCTATGGATTCGCCGTCAGCGCAGCGCTGTACTCCGTCGTTGTCAAAAATATCTCCCGAAAAAACCTCTTTGCCCGAGAGTATCTCGTTGCGTGCGTGCTCTACCGCAAGCTTTATATCCTCGCCGACCATCGGAGAATATTCAGCAAGCTCCACAACTCCGCTCTCAAGTCCGAACCAGCGGTGTCCCACCGAGTTGCCCTTGCCCTGAACGTATTCCCTGATGATCTCGTAATAAAGCGAATCCCAGTTCCACACAGCCGCGGTCAGGTACTTATCCGAAAGCCCCTCGACAGTCTGATTATAGCCAATCGAATATACACCGAGAGCATCGGCAGCCACTGCTGCATTGCTCTGATTCTGATGGTACGATATCAGATCCACGCCCTTTTCGCTGACGAGCCTTTCAACGGCGTTTTTCTCCGCCTCGCTGTCATCCCACGAGCCTGTCCAGACCACATATACCTCAGCATCAGGCGCAACGCTTCTTACACCAAGCGTAAAAGCGTTGATGCCGCGGTTTACCTCATTATTGCTCATTGCCGCAACATATCCTACCCTGCCTGTTTCGGACTTCATTCCCGCGACGATGCCAGAAAGGTAACGCGCCTGATACATCCTGCCGAAATACGACGTGATATTTTCAGCCTCCTGACCCGAGTAAATGCCGTAAAAAGCGATATCGGGATACTTGCTGATAGTAGCTGCTGCTTCCTCGGGATATCCGTAGCTTGAAAGTATAACTGCATCCGCACCATCCGAAACAAGCTCCTCTATAGCCTGCTCGCACATTCCCGTACCCTCTGCCACATCTTCCTTTATCACAAGCTCTGTTCCGAGTTTGTCACACGCAGAAACGATACCGCTGTAATGGATACCGTTCCAGCCGCTGTCAGACGCTTTTCCTGTCATGACAAGTCCGACCTTCGGCGCGGAATTTATATCCATTCCGGTTACGATCAGAATAACGATCAGCATTATCATAACTATTATTGCCGCGATAAGCAGTAGCCTCTGCCGCAGTTTATTATTTTTCAATTACTACGCCCTCCACATACCAATCAAACTCATTCAGCATGGCATGATCTGTCATGCACTCGCCCTCTGCTATACGCAATGTTCCGTTATTGTCATAAATAGGACCATAAAAAACATCATAAGTGCCGCTAAGCATACGCTGCTTTTCAGCTTCCACCACTTCGAAAGTACCGTCCTTGACCTTTTCGGAAAACGGCGCAACCGACACCATTCCCGAGCCTATGCCCTCCCAGTAGTTCTCGCCGACGAACTTACCCTGAAGACAGGTAAGCAGCTTTGTCGTATAGAAATTCTCCCAGTCCCATATCGCAGCGGTGAGATAAGCGTTGGGATACTCCTCGCGGTTATCAACATTGTAGCCTATCGCTGAAATTCCGCGCTCCTCTGCAACAAGAAGCGGTGATATCGTATCTGTATGTACCGTGAGCACGTCTATGTCATGCTCATCCAGAAGCTGCTCCGCGGCGTGCTGCGCCACCAGATCGCCTGTCCACGAGTCGGTCCATCTCACATACACCGTAGCCTCGGAATTTACACTGCGTACTCCGAGCGTGAACGCGTTTATTCCCCTGTTTACCTCGCTTATCGGCATAGCCGCCACATAGCCTATGGCATTTGTTTCAGTCTGAAGTCCCGCAACTATGCCCGCAAGATAACGCGCCTGATACATCCTGCCAAAATACGAGCACAGATTCTTGCTGTAATCCGTACCCGAAGCATGGAAGAAATATATCTCGGGATACATATCAGCCGCATTCCTGATATCTTCCTTGAACAGGTCTGAATTTGCGATTATCATCTCGCAGCCCTCAGACACAAGTTCTGCTATCTCTGCCGATATCGTATCCACCGTAACATATTCCCTGTATATGATATTCAGGTTGAGCTCCTCTGCGGTACGCTGCATACTGTCATAATGCGACTGGCTCCAGCTTTTGTCGTCCTTGTAGCCGTTAAGGATAAGCCCTACATTTGTCGGCTCCTTGGTGACCTCGGCGTCAGTTTCATAGATATTGATTACAAATATACCTGCCACCAGCGCAACTACTATTATTATGGCAGTTATTATGATCTTCTTCATTGCATTTCTCCGTTTTATGGCAAAAACCAAAGTGTAATATAACTTAATTATATCATTTTATCCCTCTTACTTCAAGTACCTAGTGCAAAAGGTGAAATATCCTCACTTTATTTATACGCAGGCTTCGTAAAAACGCAACAAGCTCCCGACAGTTTTTTCCATCGGGAGCCACGCTCATCCACATATTTCAATTATTGCATTTGCATAAAGAACAGCATCACGAAGAAGCTCGTCAAGCGGTATGAACTCATCCGCGCCGTGCATATGGTAGTCTGTGTCGCCGCGCTCCGCACCGAAAGCAACGCCGCCCTCGATATTGTGCACATAGGTTCCGCCGCCGATGGCAATGCACTCGCCCTTTTCACCCTCGATGCGCTCGTATACGCGCAGCAGAGCCTGTACAAAATCACTGCTTTCGTCAACGCAATGAGGCTCATCGCCCATAAATCCGCTGAACTCGCAGCCAGCCGCACTGAGAGCAGCACGCTCCTTTTCCTCCACCTGCGCAAGAGAAAGGCAGGTCGGGAAACGAACATCGACAGTACCGCGGCACTCGCCGTTTTCCATATCAAAAATGCTGAAAACAAGCGTTGTCGCGCCTGTTTTATCCTCGGCTTTAAGTCCGACAGCCGAGCCGTCTGTTTCACCGAACGGGAATGTGCGCTCAAGTCCTCGGAGCATATCCGCCTGCTCTCCGCCGCAGCAAATCCTATTGAGCAGTGATATCAGCGCCGTTACAGCGTTTATGCCGCTCTCGGGAGTAGACGCGTGCGCTGATCTGCCGTGCGCCGTGATGCGCGTATATCCGCCGATATCCTCGGCAATGAACTCCGCACCGCTCTTGTCGGCTGCGATAGCCGTCTGCACCTCAGAAAGTGCTGCATCCACCTCTGCGTAAGCCTTGTCGGGAACGGCATTAGGGATGCTGCCGCCGTGGAAGCAGCGCACCTCGCCGTCCTCGTACCTTCCGCTGAATGTCGATCTCATCATACCCTTTTCAACATTTATCACAGGGAAGCTACCGTCGGGAGTGAATACGTTGGGGGGCAGCTTTGCGCGCGAGGTGTATATCTCCATATCCTCGCTGCCATTCTCCTCGTCCGTTCCGAAGATAAGGCGAACACCCTTTTTGAGCGGTATTCCGAGGTCCTTGATGCACTTCATCGCAAACAGTGAAGCTATCGCAGGACCTTTGTCGTCTATAACTCCGCGGCCATACAGGACACCATCCTTTTCGGTCAACTTATACGGGTCTGTTGCCCAGTTTTCGGACTGGCAGGGTACTACGTCAAGATGGCAGAGTATGCCGAGTGCAAGCTCTGCACCCTCGGGGCAGAGGTCGGCTGTGCCGACTATATCAAAGCAGTTCTCTGCTTCAAAGCCCATTTCCCTGCATAGCTTCAGCATCTCGTCAAGGGCGCGTCTTGGCTCTTTGCCGAACGGTGCGCCGTCGCAGGACTCACCCTTTACGCTGGGTATCTCGATAAGGCGAGAAAGAGCTGCAAGCAGCTCTTCCTTGTGTTCGTATATGTGATCTTTTATCTTATTCTGCATACTTCTCCCTCATCATATCCGCCAACATCTCAGCAACCTTATAAACATCGCCGCAGCCGAGTGTGATAACAAGATCGCCCGCCTCCGCATTGTCAGCAACGTACTTTGCGACCTCCTCAAAGGTAGGATACCACACGCAGCCGTCTATCTTGTCTGCAAGGTCCTTTGCGTAGATGTTGTAGGTGTTCTTTTCGCGGCTGCCCATAATTTCAGTGAGCACTACCCTGTCAGCGATCGACAGAGCCTCTGCAAACTCGTCCAGCAGCATTGCTGTGCGCGAATATGTGAACGGCTGATGCACAGCCCAGACGCGCTTGAAGCTCATCTTCTTTGCTGTGTTGAGCGTTACAGCGACCTCCGCAGGATGGTGAGCATAGTCGTCAGCGATCGTAATGCCGTTCACCTCTGCAATGCGCTCAAAGCGGCGCACTGTGCCGTTGTAGCTTTCCAGTCCGTCACGCAGAGCCTCTACAGGTATTCCGGCCGAGTACGCAGCCGCACACGCGGCAACAGCGTTGTATACATTGTGTATGCCGGGGACGTGAATGGTCAGCCTCTCCAGCTTTTCGCCCTTGTGTATCAGATCGAATTCGGTGTGGAAATCGCTCACGACCACGATATTTTCGGCATAGAAATCATTCTTTTCCGTCTTGCCGAAAGTAATTACACGCGCCGCCGAGCCGCTGTCTGCTACCGCCTGCATAGTGTTCTCGTCGTCGCCGTTTGCGATTATCATGTCAGTGGTCTTCTTGCAGAACTTCGAGAAGCTGAGCTTCAGATTTTCCATGGTCTTGAAGTAGTCCATGTGGTCGCGGTCAATGTTCAGAATTACCGTAATATCAGGAAACAGCTTCAGGAACGTATCAACAAACTCGCACGCTTCGCACACCATATAGTCGCTCTTACCAGCTCTGCCGCTGCCACCGATGTTCTTCAGCTTGCCGCCGATGACCGCCGACATATCTATTCCTGCCGCAAGCAGAATAAGAGTCAGCATAGAGGAGGTCGTAGTCTTGCCGTGAGTTCCCGATACACAGAAAGCCTTGCTGTACCAGCTTGTAACAAGACCCAGCAGCTCGCTTCGCTCTACTGTAAGAACACCGCTTGCCTTTGCAGCCATGAGCTCGGGATTGTCAGCCATGATAGCGGCTGTATGAACGACAAGGTCTGCGCCCTCTAAATTCTTCGGGTCGTGACCGAGGAAAACGGGGATATCCATCTTTCTGACTGCGTCAAGGGTGGCTGTTTCGTTGTTGTCTGAGCCCGTGAGATAATACCCCTGAGTATGAAGTATCTGCGCCAGAGGATACATTCCGCTGCCGCCGATGCCTATAAAATGAATGTGTTTTTTGCCTGTGAGAAAGTTTTCCAAAACAAACGTTCCTTTCGATATTGAGCTTTTAAAATAATATGCGCCTATCTGAAATTATTATGAATAAACCCGTGCAGACTCTGCCAAAATAGTATTGTCACAATTTTTAAAGCTATGGAGGTACACATGGAGATAAGCGACATCAAGATCAGAAAAACTATGCAGGAGGGCAGGCTCCGCGCGGTGGTATCCATCACCATCGACGACGCTATCGCAATTCACGACATAAAGCTCGTTCAGGGTGACGAGCGTATGTTTGTCGCGATGCCGAGCAGACGCGAGGACAGCGGTATCTTCCGCGATATAATCCACCCCATTTCCGCAGACGTCCGCGAAAAGATAGAGGAGCAGATACTTGAAGCCTACAATGACTATATTCAGTGAGCTCTCAGCATTACCGTCTTTA